>JAIOXP010000022.1:0-18284 GCA_021741705.1 Rhodoluna sp.
GCGAGTCTTTTTGCTTTTGGTGCGGAAGGTGGGACTTGAACCCACACGTCCTTTCGAACGCTGGAACCTAAATCCAGTGCGTCTGCCAATTTCGCCACTCCCGCGTTCCTCACATAGTCTAACCACTGTTTATAACCGCCACATAATCAAATTCCGAGCAGTACCGAGCCTGGGAGCTCAAGCCCGCTGACGGAATTTAGCTGTGGATAAGCTCAACCTCCTTACTAGCATCTGAGGCAAGCTAGCCCTCCAACTAATCGTGGAGGTTTCATGGCTTCGCTGGCATCAAGCCTTTCAGAGCGCGCTCGAAGGCAAATTATTGAATCAAAACGAAACCCTTCAGATGCAATTGACGCGGTAATTGATTTCTCAGTCGAGCAAAATCCCTCGAACCACTTATTTGTTGATGAAACCGTCCTTCGGTCAGAAATCCAAGATCGACTATCCGGCTTCGGACCACTGCAACCTCTGCTAGATGACACAGCAATCGAAGAGATTTGGATCAACTCCACAACTGAGGTCTTTGTTGCCAAATCGGGCATCACCCAGAAGCTTCCAGTTGCAGTACCTCAGGAACTTTTGGCAACCCTGGTTGAAAAGATGCTTCGAGCAACAGGTAGAAGGGTAGATCGCTCGTCTCCGTTTGTGGATGCTTCGCTTGAAGACGGCTCAAGACTGCACGTCGTGATTCCTGACATCACAAGAAACTTCTGGAGCATAAACATTCGAAAGTTTCCTAGAAGCGTATATAGCCTCGCGGATCTAGTTGAGCTCGAGTCAATAACTTCATCACAGGCAAATTTCCTCAAAGTAGCAGTCACCGCAGGTAAGAACATTCTGGTTTCTGGTGCCACGCAGGCCGGTAAAACTACTTTGCTTTGCGCGCTGCTGAATGAGGTCGCCAAAAGCCATCGAATAGTAACTGTTGAGGAGACCTTTGAAATCAGAATTGAGAACGCCGATTGGGTAGCCATGCAAACCAGACAGCCAAATCTGGAAGGGGTAGGGGAAATCTCTTTGCGAAGGTTAGTAAAGGAAGCTCTTCGAATGCGCCCCGGTCGAATAGTAGTAGGCGAGGTAAGAGAGGCAGAGAGTTTTGACTTGCTAATTGCTCTAAATTCAGGACTGCCTGGATTGTGCACTATTCACGCTAACTCCGCGAAGGATGCGGTAAACAAACTCTGCACTCTACCTTTATTGGCCGGTTCAAACATTTCTGCTGAGTTTGTTAACCCCACCGTTGGTTCATGCATCGACTATGTGGTTCACTGCCAGATGCTTCCCTCGGGAAATCGTCGAGTTCAAGAGATTGCGAGTGTTAGCTGGGATCTGCACGGTAATGGTCTTGAAGTTAATCAGGTGAAGCTGTGAAAACACTAGTGCTGCAGCTTCAGGCAGCGGGGCTGGGTCGTTACCGGCCGTGGCACCTTGTTGTTGGAACAGTATCGGTTGCGGCTGTTGTCGGTAGCTGGGCTCAGCTAACCTTCCAGGTCCTGGGACTTAGCTTCTCTATAGCAATTGCAGTAATTGGCCTAAGTTTTGAACTTGTTAGCCTTCGAGCAAAGGCTAGAGGTGATGCAATCGCGAAATTGTGGCCGGAGGTGATTGAATCCCTTCAGTCTGCCGCCAAAAGCGGTATTGGTCTCATTGATTCGATCAGTGAGGTTGGAGAGTCTGGACCATGGCAAATACGAAAACAATTTGCAAATTTCGTTGAGCGAATTGATAGTGGTCAAAGCTTTGATGACTCATTGACTGAGCTAAAGACTGAGCTCGGACAAATCCATGCTGATCGCTTGATTGAACTTCTCCGAATAGTCCATCTATCTGGAGGCACTGGTTACCTCGAGTCGCTAAGTGCACAAGTAAAAATCAGCAGGTCAGATATTGCAACTTGGGGAGAGCTTGAATCCAAGCAGGGGTGGGTTACAGGAACGGCGAAACTTGCTCTAGTTGCCCCATGGGTAATCGTCCTATTTTTGGCAAGCAGACCTGAAAACGTTGTGGTTTATAACTCCAATGAAGGCCTCACAATTTTACTCCTGGGTCTAACGGTTTCTCTTGTTGCCTATCGCCTGATTGGGTTGTTGGGAAACTTGGAAAAACCTAAGCGGGTGTTTGTGAATTGAACTCCGCACTTCTAATCTCAATAACTTTCGGGCTCGGGGTATCGGGTGTGGTTTACAACTTACTTGCGTCTCGCCGACTGAGTCTCGCTAGTCGAATAGGTTTCACAACAAGACCAAACTTTGCCACAGTAAGCCCTTCGAGCATCCGGCAATTCGCCGAGATCATCGGGAGAAAACTAAAAGCTAAAAGCTCGCAGAAGATTTCCCAGGCTCTTTTTGAATTGCCTGAGATTTTAGAACTACTAATAGTGAGCCTTCGCTCGGGCTCGGGCATCTACCAGAGCCTTCAGATTGTGGTACCCCGAGCAAGTGGTGAGTTGGCTCGAGAGCTTGCGAAATGCCTCAGTGCCGTCAATTACGGTGCAGCCTTGGCTGACGAGATCAGAAAGATTCCGAAAACCCTAGCTCATCCACAGTTTGCCGAATTGGCAAACAAAATCGCGATGTCACTAACACGGGGAACACCGCTAGCCAAGATGTTGGAAGACCAAGCAAGTAGTGCCCGTTCCGAGATCAGGAATCAGCTCTTGAGGCAAGCAGGTAGGAACGAGACCAGAATGCTGGTTCCGCTAGTTTTCTTGATCTTGCCAGTGATTGTGCTGTTTGCCCTTTACCCAAGCCTGAAGTTACTGAACTTTGGCTTTATCTAAAAAAGAAGGAGAGAAAATGAAGAAGAGCATGTTTCGAGATGAGTCGGGAGATGTCCCTGGTTGGGTACTAATCAGCCTGATGACAGCCGGGTTGGTGGTAGTGATGTGGTCCTTTGCGGGTCCAGCACTGCAGGGTGTATTTCAGCAAGCGATGAATCGTGTGGTTAGTTTCTAGAGAACGCGGTTCGGCCATAGCGGATTTTGTGCTGGTTGCTTTTCCGATGCTCGCGTTATTCGTCGGTACGGTGTCCGTAAGTTTCGCTTCCTACGCCAGAACTGTGATTCTTGACGCCACTATAGAAGGTGCAAGATTTGCTGCCTTAGCCGATCAAAACACCGCAGCTGGAATTCAAAAGACAAAGCAACTGGTGCAATCCTCGCTCGGGCGTGCTGTTGATCTAGAAGTTGTGGCTTCATCAGTGCGTATTGGCTCAATTGAGTCAATTCGGTTTGTGTCTAGTGCTGAATTTAGCTTGGCACCAGGAACCAAGATTTTGACAGTGAGTTCGGTGGCTACGCGTGAACTTATCTACTGAAATCCTGAGGGACCGAGGATCGGCGGTTGTTGATTTCATTGGTTTTGGAGTGTTGCTTCAAATACCAGTCTTGATGTTCTCGACTTTCGCGCTTTCTGTTCAGCACCAGCAGTTTGCTCTTGAGGCAATCGCTCGACATGGAATCAGAGCTCACACTCTTATCACTGTCAGGGAAAACACCACCAGAGTCATAAGTGAACTCGTGGCTGAATTTGGCTTGAGGCCATCAGATATTGAATGGACCCTGAGCTGTAATCCCGAT
Source organism: Rhodoluna sp. (assembly GCA_021741705.1). GTDB lineage: Bacteria > Actinomycetota > Actinomycetes > Actinomycetales > Microbacteriaceae > Rhodoluna. Next base: position 3,578 of record JAIOXP010000022.1, read on the forward strand.
CCAAACTGTGTTGAGCCGGGATCAATTGCTCGACTGCAAATCAAGCTAGGAGGTTTGAGTGCGGAGGCCTTGCAGGGCATCTAGATCTAGCGAGCAGGGATCAATTGCGCCGCTTGGCGTTGGACTTTCGTTTTTGAGTCTTATGACCACTCTGGTTATCTTGGCGGCAGGGAGCCTCTATCTTTCTGAGCGGAGGCTCACCTCTGTTGCCGAATCGACAGCTCTTTACGCGCTAGCTAAGTCTGATGTCATTTCGAACCAGAGCCTTCCTGGTTATGCGGGTGAGTTTTTGGGGCTGCATCCACTCAAGGGGTTACAGCAAGTTTCACTTATTGAGGCGAGCTCCAGGGATGGCTTGACGGTTCGCGTAAGGCTGTGTTCGCTATGGCTACCACTTTTTGATAGTTACATATTTTCAGACGTCGGCATGATCTGCTCTGAAGGGTTAGCTCGTCGCGGCACGTAGCGGTAAGCCATTAAGGCACCAACGATACCCAACCCAGAAACAGTGAACATAGCTATCGACAGGCCCAGCAGCGCGGTCACTCCGGAGATAACCAGTGGCGCTGCTGCAACACCAGAGTCCACCAATAAACGGTATGAGGCTAGAAATTCATTTCGCTCACCCTTGGGGGCTAGGTCGGCGCCAATTACCAAGATGATTCCACTACCAACACCATTTGCTAGTGACATTAACAAAGCAACTGCAAGAAAAGTGGTTTCGTTGGTGGCAAGAGTAAGTAGTGAGAAAGTCAGGGATAGACCCAGCAAAGTTGGAAGAGCTGACCATCTTCTACCGAAGCGATCCATTATCTGACCAGAGCTATAGGAAAGCGCAAGATCTAAAGCGCCAGCGATTCCCATGTAAAGCGCAATGGTCGCAGGAGGCAGTCCAATACTTAGAGCCCAAAGAGGCAAACCAACTAATCTTGCGGTTCGTAATCCACCGATGATTGCCGAGGTAACCCCAAGAGTTGCTAGTTTCTTGGATTCTCGTTTTGCTACCTTCCAGGTTCCACCCGGAACGGTTGCTGGAGTGTCTGGCATTCGATCAGGTTTTATAAAAATAAGAATTAATGCTGCCAGCGCACAAAACACAACAGCGTTCCAGTACACAGCTTGCAGATCGATCAAGATGATTAGCGCCGCGCCAATAAGGGGTCCAATAAAGTGTCCTGCTCTAAAGACGCCACCAAGTATTGATAGCGCTCTGGCGCGATGCGAGTAGGGGACAACCTCAGTTAGGTAGCTGTGCCTGGCAAGACCAAATACAGCAACGCTTGCCCCGAGTATGAATACACCTGAACCTAGAACCCACAATGAAGTAGCTAGCGATGCAATCAGGGCCCCCAAACTCGCAACCGCTGCCGCGCTCATCATCGCCTTGCGCTCGCCCAAGATGTTAATCAAGCGTGCAGCTGGAATGTCTGCGAAGAGGGTTCCAATCATTACAAGCCCAAGAATTATTCCGGCAGTAGGTAACGACGCCCCTAAAGCTTGGGCGCTCGCAGGAATGATTGGAAGTAGTCCACCTTCTGCGATACCGAAAAGCAGTGAGGGAGTAAATACCGGCAAACCTAGGCTGGTTAGCTTGTATGAGGATGCGGGCACCTAACAATTATGCCCCTCGCCTAGAATTGTGGAATCATGTCCGAACTTGACTTAGCCGCTGAAATCAAATCACTTAGGTCACTTTTTGGCACCATAAAAGAAGTCATTAACCTAAGCTCACTGCAACTAGAGGTTGATGCACTTAGGCAGAAAGCCTCTGCTCAGGATCTCTGGGATGACCCGGAAAATGCCTCGAAGGTGACTTCTGCCCTATCGCGCTCGCAAGACAAGCTAGACCTTCTTAAATCAGTCGAATCCAGGATCAACGATCTTGAGGTTTTGATTGAAATGGCTAATGACGCCTCTGATACCGACACCAAGACAGAGGCCAAAAAAGAGCTTTCGGATTTGCAAAAGCTTGCAGGCCAGCTTGAGATACAAACCCTGTTGAGCGGCGAATATGACTCTCGTGCTGCCGTGATCACAATTAGAAGTGGCGCCGGAGGCGATGACGCAACGGATTTTGCAGAGATGCTTATGCGAATGTATGTCAGGTACTGCGAGCAGAAGAACTATCCAGTGCACGTTCTAGACGTATCGCATGCCGAAGGCGCAGGCATTAAATCGGCCACATTTGAAATTGATGCCCCATACGCTTTTGGAACACTATCCGTTGAAGCTGGAACACACCGACTTGTTCGAATGAGCCCATTCAACGCAGCGGGTAAAAGACAAACCTCATTTGCCGCGGTAGAAATCGTTCCGCTGGTTGAGCAAACCGAGGCAATTGAGATTCCAGATGCCGATATCAGAGTGGATGTTTTTCGCTCTAGTGGACCAGGCGGTCAATCAGTTAACACAACGGATTCAGCTGTTCGTATCACTCACATCCCAACCGGAACAGTTGTAAGTTGCCAGAACGAAAAAAGCCAGATTCAAAACAAACAAGCCGCGATGAGAGTTCTGCAATCAAGACTTCTAGAGGTTCGTCGTCGCGAAGAAGAGGCCACGAAGAAACAACTCGCCGGTGACGTCAAAGCATCTTGGGGTGAACAGATGAGGAGCTATGTCCTGGCTCCCTATCAAATGGTCAAAGATCTTCGAACCGAATACGAAGAAAACAACCCGCAGTCCGTATTTGATGGCGGACTCGATGGATTTATAGCCGCGGGAATCCGATGGAGAATGCAGACTCAGCCCTAGGCTTGAATCAACATGATCAGCATTCAAAACGTCACCAAGAAATACAAGGGGACTCCCAGACCAGCGCTAGACCAAGTGAGCCTAGAGATTGAAAAGGGAGACTTTGTATTTCTCGTAGGCGCATCCGGTTCGGGAAAATCATCCCTTATGCGACTTATGCTGCGCGAAGATGTCCCTAGCTCAGGCTCTGTCCATGTCTTGGGGGAAAACCTAGTCGGCCTTCCCGCTAGGAAGGTGCCGTTTTTCAGAAGACGTCTGGGTGTAGTTTTCCAAGACTTTAGATTGCTACCTAACAAGACAGTTAGCCAAAACGTCGCATTCAGTTTGCAAGTTATTGGCAAGTCTGAAGGATTTATTCAAGAAGCTGTCCCAGACGTACTTCGTCTGGTCGGTCTAGGAGAAAAAGGCGATCGACTACCAAGTGAACTTTCGGGAGGAGAGCAACAGCGAGTTGCTTTAGCCAGAGCCATTGTCAATAAGCCAGCTATCTTGTTGGCAGATGAACCAACTGGAAACTTAGACCCAACCACCAGCGAAGGAATTATGTCGCTGTTGAACACCATTAACCTCGGCGGAACAACTGTTGTCATGGCCACTCACGAACGCGGCATTGTTGACCAAATGAAAAAGCGCGTTGTCGAGCTAAGTCACGGGCAAATTGTTCGCGATCAAGTTGCTGGTGGCTACGGAGTGAGGGACTAGCCATGCGATTTGGATTCATGCTTTCCGAAGTTACTGAGGGCCTTAGACGAAACCTTGCGATGGTTGTAAGCATTATTCTGGTAACTTTCATCTCCCTTACTTTTGTTGGAACTGCGTCACTACTGCAAATGCAAATCGGTCAAATGAAAAACTACTGGTACGACCGGGCACAGGTAGCGATTTATCTCTGCACAGACGTATCACCCGAAGCTACCTGCCCCAGAGGTGAAGCTGCAGAGGACGTTAAGGTGCAGGTTCAAGAGCGTCTAGATTCACCAACGCTTGTGCCCTTCATTGAAAAGTATTACTTCGAAGATCACGATCAAGCATTCGCAAACTTTCAAGAACAATTCGCTGGCAATGCTGTTGCGCAATACGTGAAACCAGAGCAGCTCAACGAGACATTTTGGGTAAACCTTTACGACCCGAATCAGTCACCAATTCTCACTGAAAGTTTTGCTGGCCTCGCTGGTGTTGAGGAAGTAAAGGACCAAAGAAGCTATCTGGACCAGATTTTCTTGATCCTCAACATTGCTTCTCTTGCTGCTGTTTCCATCGCTGCGCTAATGCTTGTTTCTAGTGCTCTTTTGATTTCCACCACAATCAGACTTTCTGCTTTCTCCAGACGAAGAGAGCTTGGAATCATGAGGTTGGTTGGGGCTAGCAACTTCTCAATCCAGCTACCATTCATTCTCGAGGGTGTGGTCGCGGCGCTGATTGGTAGCGTGCTAGCAGGCGTCACGGTCTTGGCATTGATTCAGTTCTTCGTTCAAGGGTTCCTGGCGGAAAGTCTTCCATTCACTAGCTTTGTTGGGCTAAGCGATGGCATGCTTGTAGTTCCGCTATTAATTGCCGTAGGTATAGTGCTTGCGGCAGCAGCGTCGGGTCTTGCGATCCGTCGTTACCTTAAAATCTAGGAGTCGATCGTGCCGAGAGAGCGTGGCCAGCAAGTGGTGGCCACCAATCGTAAAGCCCGTCACGACTATCACCTCGAAGATGTCTTTGAAGCTGGCATTGTCCTAACTGGAACTGAAGTGAAGTCGTTGCGGGCTGGTCGCGCATCCCTGGTGGATGGATATGCCACCATCGAATCTGGTGAGGCTTGGCTAGAAAATGTTCACATCCCCGAATACACTCAGGGAACTTGGAACAACCACTCCACTAGAAGACGCCGCAAACTTTTGATGAACCGCGTGGAGATCGACAAGCTAGTTGGCAAGATCAAGGAATCTGGCTTTACATTGGTGCCGATCTCTCTGTATTTCAAGGACGGTCGGGCAAAAGTTGAGATTGCACTTGCAAAGGGTAAGAAGGACTACGACAAGCGACAGGCGCTAAAAGAGCAACAAGATAAGCGTGAAGCAGCCAGAGCCATGTCCACTAAGGGCAAGGATTGGTAGCCGTATCTTTTGTCTGACTGGGCGGTTAGACTGTTGTCCTGACCTAAAGTCAGTTGATAACTAAACATGGGGATGACCGGTTTCGACGGTATTTGCAGAAACTGAATGAAGCGGGTCGAGAATGCAAAGTCAACTCGTTAATGTCCTTTGCAAACTATAGGTGCCAAATCTAAGAGCACCGACTTTGCCCTAGCTGCATAAGCTAGCCACAAAGTCCGTCAGCCTAAATTTGATTTCGTTTTAGGTACTGGCGTCATTTAGAAATCTTGCTGAGCAGTTACGCCTTAGGGTTGCTCGGGACTTGCACTCAGGCTGGGCTCGTCGGTTAGATCGCTTCAAGTTATGACCGGGGCCGAGTAAAACAGTATTGAAGCTACACCCGTAGAAGAGTCAGAATCCAAGTATCGGACGGGGGTTCAATTCCCCCCATCTCCACCATGTGAACAAAACCCAAGGGAAACCTTGGGTTTTGTTGTTTGCCTGACATACCTTGGCTGAGCTAAGTGGCCTAAAATTGGGTTAGTTGTGTTTCGATGATTTATTGAAAGACAAAAGGGATCCACAGCGGGGTTTCTTGAAAACAAGATTGGGTATTGATGACTAAACCGATTGTCGCGGTTGTAATTCCTTGCTACAAGGTAACCGCGCACATTGTTCAAACTCTCGGGGAAATCGGCCCTGAAGTTTCTTACATTTATATAGTTGACGATGCCTGCCCAGATGGTTCTGGAAAACTTGTTGAACGCGAAGTTAAAGACCCTAGGGTAAAGGTCATCTTCCATACTGAAAATCAAGGTGTTGGAGGTGCCACGGTTTCTGGTTATCGCGCGGCGCTGGAATCGGATGCCCAGATTGTTGTGAAGCTAGATGGCGATGGCCAGATGGACCCCGCGCTAATCAAAGACCTAATTGCGCCAATTGTCACCGGACGCGCGGATTACACAAAGGGTGATCGCTTCGATAGCCTCACCGGGCTGTCAAAGATGCCTGGCATCAGATTGTTTGGAAATGCTGGACTTACCTTACTAACCAAGATTTCAACCGGCTATTGGAACATCACGGATCCAACTAACGGATACACCGCAATACATCGCGATGCCCTAAAAGCTTTGCCGCTAGCAATGCTGAGCAAAAGATTCTTTTTTGAGTCCGACATTCTATTTAGGCTAAGCATTTACCGCGCCGTGGTTTGGGATGTTCCGATGGTTGCAAGGTACGGAACTGAAAAGAGCAACCTCAGCATCGTAAAGACTTTATGGGAGTTCCCTTGGAAACACTTCAAGAATTTCCACAAAAGACTTTTCTACAACTACTACCTAAGAGACATTTCTGCGGCGTCAATTGAGTTACCGCTTGGAATGCTGCTCTGGTGGTTTGGGGTGTTCTCTGGTCTTGGAGCGCTAAATAGCTCACTTACCAACGGTATTGCCGCAAGCACCGGAACTGTGATGATTGCCGTAGTTCCATTGATTCTTGGTTTCCAATTGCTTTTGGCGTTTGTGAGTCACGATGTTTCGGCTGTGCCCACCAGGCCAAAGCATAGGCAAAACCTCGAGTGGTAAAGACCTGGTCTGAGCTTTGCTAGATTTCACCGGCTGGTTAGTTATAAACGGCACGCTTCTTTTTGAAGTAATCGGTATCTTTGCTTTTGCGCTTTCGGGACTTCTTGAGGCAGCCCGAAAACGACTAGACCTTGTTGGCATGATCACGGTTTCAGGTTTGACCGCATTTGGCGGCGGAACCTTGCGCGATATTTTGCTGGACCGTAGGCCATTTTTCTGGATCGAGAATTCCGCTTGGGTTTGGGTTCTTATTGGAATCTGTCTAGTTGCACTTGTCTTTATGAGAACCAGACACCTTGAGCCCACCCAGCAAGCTATGCAGTGGCCAGACGCGGTTGGGCTTGGAGCCTTTACAGCTGGTGGAACCCAGCTCGCCTTGGATGGCCAAGTACCAGCAATCATCGCTGTGATCATGGGTGTACTAACTGCAATTTTTGGAGGAGTTCTCCGAGACATTGTTGTGAACGAAATTCCAAAGGCTTTCAGCGATCACATTCCATATTCGGTTATTGCGTTTACTGGAGGCTGGGTAGTTGTTGGTTTGAACTACTTGGCAATAGAACCTTTCATCGCCGTTGCAATCGGTGCACTATTCACAATTACCCTGAGAGTCCTGGCGCTTTTGCTCGGTTGGCGTCTTCCTGCTTGGAAGGCTTAACGAAGCCAGCCTTACTCGCGGCTCGCTGCAAGCTTCCTAAAAGTAGCGGTCCGGTGATTGCTATTAGCGCAACCGTTGTTACAGCTCTTCCCAAATCCCAGATCAACCCTCCGGTAAAAATCTGAAACTGAATAAAGCGAATCAGGTTTTCAATTGCACCGGCTCCGGCAAGGTAAGAAATAGATGATTCACTGCCAGCAAGAAAGGGCCAGTTCCACAAAGTCATCAAGAACCCATAGGCAAAGCTTGCGGGAATTGCGTAAACAATCAAAACGGCGAGCTTGGCACCTCTGGAGCCAAACTTTGGAAGTAGGCCCGCTCCGATTCCAATCAGCCCAGCTGCCATCATTTGAAACGGAAGCCAAGGTCCAACCCCACCGGTAATCAGGGCAGACACCAGAAGCGAACCGGTTCCAAGCAAGAATCCAAAACCTGAACCAAAAACGTAGCCAGCAATGATTATGAGGAAAAAGGCAGTCTCGATTCCTGCTGTTCCAGCGCCAAGTAATCGAATAACAGCATTTAGAGCAATCAATACTCCTAGTAGGGCAATCTGCTTGGAGCCGATCTCACCAGTTGCCACTTCAACCAAAATCAAGACCAGCATGAGCGGCATCAAAGCGATAAACACCACTTGCGCTACGTCTGCTTCAGCAGCAGAATCACCAGAGATGAAAAATGGCCAGGAGAACATGAGCACGGAGCCAAGGCCAGCAAGCAGAATGCTCAAATTAGAAATCCATTTTCCTGAAAAGGTATTCACTTCTGGACCTTTTCTACTTGACTCAAAGTCAACAATCCGGGCTGACCAGTTATTTGACTGATTTGTGTGGGATGTGATGACCCAATTCCTAAGGCAACAGTTGTCAATTTGTCCGAAATCAATTTTCCGCTTTCTAGTTCCAAAACCCTGTCGGCAACTAGAGCTACAAATTCCACATCGTGGGAAGCCACCAGAACCGACTTGCCTTCTTTACGCAAAGCTCTAATTTGCTTGGCAAGTGATCTTTTGGCCGCGTAATCTAACCCGCGAGTTGGTTCATCAAGTAGCAATATCCCAGCACCCTTCACTAACTGCAAAGCTAGAACCAAAGCCAGTTGCTGCCCAGCGGAAAGATCTCGCGGGTGAATCTTTGGATCTAACCTGCCAGTTAGCGATTCAAAAATCTTGGAAGTGCCGGAGTCCGTGAGTTGTGCAAACTTGTCAGACTCGGAAAGCTCATCAGCCAGTGAGTTTAGAAAAAGTAAGTCAGCTGCCTTCTGGGGGACAAGAGTCAAGACGCAAAGTCTTTCGTCGGCAGAGAGCGACTTTGGATCGCCAAACTGTGTCTTGACAGAACCCGATGATCGTTTTCCGCCTCCTTGGATAGCCCAGAGAACCGAAGACTTTCCTGAGCCATTTTTTCCCATTAGCGCGACAACTTCTCCCACGTGAACTTCAAATGAAACTTTTGACACGGCATCTAGTTCGTCATAGCTAACGGATAGATCTTTAACTTCCAGGGCAACCGTTTCGCTCAGATGCTCATTCACTAGTTGCTTCCATGGCTGTGGGCCAAGCTCCCAATTTGCTTTGGCGGCAGAAACGCTTACAGTGACGGGGTTCCAAGAGAGCGCAGTCGAAAGCCCAATCACAGGTGGAACCAGGTGATAGTTCTCGAACTGCTCGTAACCTCCCTTGGTAACAAGACCATCGTTTGCAACTATTACAACTGAATCCACAAGTTCAATTACTCGTTCGATTCGGTGCTCTACAAGGATCACTGTGATGCCGTGCTCGTGAGCCAACGACTTGAGCACACCAACAATCTCAGCTGCGGCTTCGGGATCAAGGGCGGAAGTTGGCTCGTCCAGTAAAAGTATCTTCTGCCCAGCTGCTAGCGCAGATGCGATAGAAACCCTTTGCTGTTGCCCTCCAGAAAGCCAGCTAAGTGGTCTATCTAGTAACTCCTCAATCTCAAGAAGATTCGCCACATGCTTTAGTGAATCTGTCATCTTGTCGCGATTAAACCCAAGCTGCTCCATGCCGTATACCAACTCCTGTTTGACAGTGTCGGAAACAAATGAAGACTCAGGCTGCTGATTCACAAAACCGACTAGTTCTGCAAGCTCGTGCGGTTTTGATCCCGTTACGTCTATATCGTCAATAACCAGTGAGCCAGAAAGAGAACCGCCAGTGAAATGTGGCGCTAGACCATTCAAGATTCTAAGCAGCGTTGATTTGCCGCTCCCTGTTGCTCCGCAAACCAGCGAGAACTCACCCGCTAGAAATTCGAGGTTTACCCTTGATAGAGCTGGTCTTTCTGTTCCGGCATATCCAAAGCTCACATCGCGAAGCGCAATCATGCAAACCACCCCAGGATTGTCGCAATCAGCAACAGTACAGACAAGGACAAAATCAAAGCGTCAAAGAACTGTAACTTCACAGGCTCAAATCTGGTCCTGATCTGAGACCGGGAGTTAATCCGAATAGACGCGATGCTTGCAATTATTCCGATAGCAATCAGCACCCAACCAAGCGTTTGGGTTTGTCCAACAAGTAACGCAAAGCTTCCAACTGATAAAAACCCGACCGCCATCAGTGAGCTCAACCTGGCTCCCAGAACAAGCGGTTTGGATAAGTTACCCCTTCTCCCAAATCCTCTGGAGTCCATACTGGCCGCAAGAGACAGAGACGAATCGATGGCGTCTTCCAGCACTGGAATTACTGTTCCGGCCATCGATCCGAGTCCTTTGCTTCTCCCGCGAAGGGACCTAGCTTTTTGCACTCTTTGCAAGCTGGAGATCATTTGCGGTGCGAGGTTGATTGCAACAGAAATTGCACTGGCGATTTCATAGAGCGCGCTGGGAGTGGACTTTAGAAGAGTTCGTGGATTGGCAAGTGAACTGGCCATCCCAATCGAGAGGATGATGGCGGCTAACCGCAAACCATCGGTTGCGCCGCCGGTTAGAGCCTGGATACCTATTGCTCCAAAAAGTTCAACTGGTGGGCCAAAACCCAAGTTGACCGAGAAGCCAGGTAAATCTAAAGCAGTTGTGTCCTCAGGGTTTTGAATGTTGAAGACAATTCGAAATAGCACCCTCGCGATGACTACAAACCCAGCAAGAAAAAGATAGAACTTAACGGACCTTGACCAGGGTGCTTCTTCTCGAAACATCAATATCGCAATCAAGGCTGCTGCACAAATCAAAATTTGAATCAGCGTACTCTGACTTACCCCCGCGACAATTGCCATGGTTACAGCAAGTAACCACCAGGCCAAAGGGCTTGCTGTGCTGGCAGTAAAGCGCTTAGCCATCGCAAGCTACAGTTTCTGGAATCGGTCTTGGCAACAATCCGGCATCATGTTGACCTGGACCAATAAAGAGCCAACCTTCTGCCGACCCACACTGCGCATCCCTGGCCGCTGATCCAACCTGACTTACTTGCCAACCCGATTCTTTTGTGAAAACAAAGTATCCCCAACTTCCTTCGGAATACTTCGGTGTGTCTATGCAGTTCTGTTCAGAACTAGGCGGGAAGTTTTCAATGCGACAGGCGAAACCAACTGGGTACTGGTTAGTCCCTGAAACATCAATTGCCGTCGCTTGAAAAACTTCCCAACCGTTGCCAACAAAGTCACTCGCGCAACGAAGAATCGGATCACGTTCCGCGGAATCTCCAAAGTCAATAACTATTGTGACTCCAGGTTTCTCACAAGCACCTTCGCTATAACTAACCTCAACCTCCTTAGCAGAGGTTGTCTCGATGACATTGTTTTCTAGTGCCCAGGACAAGACGCTCCCAGCGACCACTAACAGAATTAGTGCGCTAAGAACAATGAGTCTTGCCCTGGAGCGCATGACTACTTACCTAGAAGAGTTAGGTAACTCTTGCCCTCAAGAGCAAGGTAACCCTGAGCGGTTGCAAACCGGCCACCGGCGTTTTCCACCCAAGGAGATCCGATGCCACCATCTTCTTGAATCTGGGCAACTAGGTAGGAGTGCACATCTTCGTTTAGCTCACCTCGTGTTGCTAGATATGCCATGAGAGCAAGAGCGGTTCCGTTAATGTCAACTGCGTCAAATGCCACAAAGTGACTTCTATCAACCAAGCCCGCATCTAGGTAGGCTAAGGCAGCATCGATAGAGCTTTGCTTCTTGGCCGTTAGCGCGGGATCTATATCCTTGGTTAGCTCCAGAGCCATGATGGCCATGGCGGTTGCGTCGGTACTGGAAGCTGTTGTGAATTCTGAATTATCAAAACCAAAACCCCCATCATCTCTGGCAAGAGTTACAAGAACCGCTGAAACATTCTTTGCCATCTCCTGCTGATTCTGGGCGTAAAGGCCGAGACTCATCCAGGCATAGTCAAAGGTGCTCGCGGTGGTCAGAGCCAAAGTGCCATCTTCTTGGATGAGCTCACTAAGGGAACTAACAACCATTTGGGTCTGTGCTCCATTAGCAGCACCAGTAACTTTCGATGCAAACAGGTACTTACCTGCAAGACCTGGAATGATCTCACCGGTTTCGGCTGAGTATAGAAAGTCTGGCTCTGATTCCAAGAGGAACTTGATGGCAATAGAGGAATCAACTTCTCTAGTCTGGCTAAGTTGAGAAACAGCCTCTAGCGAGAACCCGTACTCGGGAACTCCAGGGGAGAAGCCTTCTAGATACTCGCCAAGTACAAACTGGGATTTTAGAAACTCGGCTGTTGCCAAGTGTTTGGACTGCGTCCCACCCATACTCAAAACTAGGAGGACAACCAGAACTGCAACCGTTACTGCAGCTGATGAGAGTGCAACAATTCTTCGCACCCTTGGGGTTATTTTCTTGTTCATTTGGAACCTTTCGCATTGGGAAGCTAGATGCGAAGGCGGGGCAAAAACACAAGAACCCTTGAAAACATCTCTAGCGAAACGTTCAAGGGTTCATCGAGTAAGTCGCTACCCGACTCCACCCGTAGACCTCGACGGTATATTTGGAGCCAATCATTTCCACTTGGGCATTCCGACTTGTTGATAATCAACTCACGGTTGCGGGTCAGCGTCGGATTTTCACCGACTTCCCCCAAGAGGAAACAAAAGCTACAACCAAACTTCGGTTGTAAAAGAGAATCTATCAGCTAGCCAAGGGGTCGGAGCCCATGCCGGGCCGGATCACCTCCGGGTGGCGGGTCATGGCCTTATATTTTTTCGACCCCATCGAAGGTGTCCTCGAGCTTGCAAGCCTTAGTGCCCCCTGTAAGCCGGTGGCGATTTTTGGCTACCCATTTATATAGATGGTCAGCGACGAAGCTAAAGGGGGGAGTTTTCATGACAAACCCCAACCATCTCAAGTAAAACTGAGGCTGGTCCAGAAGGATATGGGCAACCGCTAGGTGACCACCTAGCGGTTTGACCAGCGTTGGCAAAGGTTCCACTAACCAGACTTGAGAAGAGACATCGGTCAGGGAAAGACCATATTGGCTTGGATCAATCCTTTGGTAGGCCGCAAATCTAGGGAATCTCGAGAGGTTTCTGATTCCAAAGTCCAGGCTGAGACGGCAGAACTGGCAGTCACCATCGTAAATCAGGATTTGCTTCACCCATTTAGCCTAGATTGCCCGAGGCCCTCGATTATCACGATTTAGAAACCATTAGAAATTACCCTCACCTCCCGCCTAGGAATGCCTATAAACTCAAGAAACCAGTATTGGGCTGTAGCTAATGAGCAATTCATTAGACAGTCGAATCAATGAATTAAAAAAGGAGAAACATGAAGAAGCGCAGATTGGGTCTAGTAGGCCTTATGAGCGTGGTTGCTGTGACTCTGAGCGGTTGTGCATTGCCATACGAGTCTCAGGTAGTCGAAGGAACCACGATCACAGTTGCTTTTAACCAATCATTTGATAACTACAACACCGGATCGTCTGCAGGTAACGCGACAAAGAACGCGAACATTGCCTACATGACCAACTCTGGTTTCCAGTACTACAACAACGTTCCTCAGTTGGTAAAAGACACTGGATACGGAACGTTTGAAAAGATTTCTGACGAACCTCTGACCGTTAAGTACACCATCAACCAGGGTGTTAAGTGGTCTGACGGAACTCAGATTGATGCCGCCGACATGCTATTTGCGTGGGCTGCGTCTTCAGGCAAGTTTGCTGGAACAGCTGCAGAGTTCTCTCCAGCTTCAACCTCTGGCCTTGAGCTAGTGACTCAGACTCCTGAAATTGGATCTGATGGCCGCACAATTACTCTCGTGTACGATGATGCATATGTCGACTGGGAGCTTGCGTTCGGCGTTGGCATGCCAGCTCACGGAACTGTGATGCTTGCTTACCCAGACATCACCGATCCAGCAGAAGCAAAGAAGTTGCTAATCGAAGCAATCCAGAATGAGGATGACGCTTGGCTAGCTCCTGTTGCAACCAGCTGGAACGAGGACTACCAGTTCACTTCACTTCCTTCGAACCCACTTCAGTACCTATCGAGTGGTCCATACATCATCGAAGAAGTAGTTGAGGACCAGTACATCACTCTAGTTTCGAACCCTGTCTACACATGGGGTCCGTCACCTAAGTTCGAGCGCATCACTGTTCGCTTCATTGAGGACTTCATCGCTCAGCTTCAGGCTCTAGAAAACGGCGAAATTGACATCGCTAGCGGACAGCCAACTGCTGACTCGCTAGAAGTAGCTAAGGGAATAGTCTCGAGCACTGGTGCAACAATTCACCAGGGTGACGAAGCTACTTACGAGCACATCGACCTAACCTTCAACAACGGAGGCCCATTCGATCCTGCTAGCTACGATGGCGATGCGACTAAGGCACAAAAGGTCCGTCAGGCATTCTTGCTGACAATCCCTCGTGACGAGATAATCGAGAAGATCATCAAGCCGTTGAACCCTAACGCTACTGTTCGTGAGTCTTTCCTTTCCATTCCTGGATCGGATCGCTACAAAGCAATTGTTGCCGAGAGCGGTGCCGCTGGCGTTCGCGACTTGGACATCGAGCGCGCGAAGGCTCTACTTGAGGAAGCTGGAGTTTCGACTCCAGTGGATGTCAATTTCTGGTACCCAACTGGAAACGTTCGTCGTTCACAGGAGCTTGAGCTGATTCAGTTGTCAGCTGCTCTAGCGGGCTTCAACGTTATTGACACTGGCGAGCCAGACTGGATGTTCACTGACCCAACAGTTGAGCCAATCAACCCACACGATGCAGTTATTTTCGCGTGGCAGTCAACCAGCTTGGCGGTTGCCGGTTCGGACCAGATTTTTGCGTCCTACACCGACCCGCTAGAGAAGGGTGGTAACTACAACGGTTACGCTAACCCAAAGGTTGACGAACTATTGGCAACACTTAGCGTCACAACCGATCTAGAGAAGCAAACAGCAATAATGCTCGAGGTCGAAAAGAACCTAATCTCTGATGCATACGGAACCATGATCTTCCAGTTCCCTGGATTGACAGTTTCCAGCTCGAAGGTTAGCGGCGTTAGCCCAAGTGCACTATCACCTGGCTACTTCTGGAACTTCTGGGAGTGGACTCCAGTTACTGAGTAACTGGTTCTAGCAAGACTGAAATCTGGCTGGCAGCTTTGGCTGCCAGCCAGATTTTTTTGCGAAAATGCCTTTACCGTGAGTTGGTAGAGTCTCTACAGGACAAG
>JAIOXP010000004.1:0-60527 GCA_021741705.1 Rhodoluna sp.
GACCGTGCATGATTATGGTTTTAGATTCTGTCATCTCCGAAACCGTGGTTCTAATTCCTTCTTTGCCTATGCCGCTGGATTTGAGTCCACCGTAGGGCATTAGATCAGCTCGCCATAGTGGGGTCCAGTTCACGTGGATTATTCCCGCATCAATCTCGCGCATAGATTCAATGGCTTTATCCATGTTTTTGGTGAAAACTCCGGCGCCCAGACCATACACAGTGCTGTTTGCCAAGGCGATTGCCTCCCTGTCGTCATTGGCATTGGAAATTACTACCGCTGGGCCAAATAGCTCTTGCTGGGCAATGGACGAATCTGGATCAACGTCGGTGAGAATTGTGGGCTGGACGTATGAGCCTTCTCGCTCTCCACCCAAGAGCAGGTTGGCTCCCTGGCTGGTTGATTCCTTGATACTGGCAGCCACTCGCATCGCTTCGGACTCCGAAATCATCGATCCGATATTGTTACTTTCATCCAGAGGATTTCCATACTTTAGAGCTGCGACCTTGGGCCTGAGCGCATCCAAAAAGTCTGCCCTGATGGATTTCTCAACAATTACTCTTTGGACCGAGATGCAAACTTGACCGGCGTTCACATAGCCCCCGATAGAAACCGCGTGAGCCGCAAACTCTATGTCGGCGTCACTCAAGACCACAACCGGTGAGCTGGCGCCAAGTTCGAGCGAGAGTTTCTTGACCCCGGCAATTCTGGTGATGGACTCTCCCACCTTGGTCGAACCCGTGAAGGATATCTTTCTCACCTTCGGGTTGGTAACTAGGGCCTCACCTAAATCGGCTCCTGGACCGGTTATAACGCTTAGAACGCCTTCGGGTAAGCCAGCATCGATGAAGCACTGGGCCAACGCAATTGCAGTTAGTGGTGTGGTTCTGGCTGGCTTCAAGATAACCGCGTTGCCAACAGCTAGTGCTGGCCCGATTTTGTGCATAACTAAAAGTGCTGGGTAATTAAATGGCGTGATCGCCACCACAACACCAACCGGTTGAGGCAGAGTGAAGCCGAGCTTTTCTTGGCCAGTTCCCTTGTTGGCGTCCAACGGTAAACCTACGCCGTAGAGCTGGGATCCTTCAAAAGCTGAAAGCCTCATTATTTCGCCGCTACGGGCAGCTTCGGATCTGGCCTCGAGAATGCTCTTGCCATTCTCCTGGGAAATAATCTGAGCCATTTGCTCCTGGCGCTCATCGGCTAACGCCGCGGCAGCCATCATGATTTCATATCTCTTATAGGCAGGAGTCCTGCGCCAAGTTACCGCGGCTAATTCCGCCTGCTCGACAGCTCTTTCAACGTCCTGAACTGTCGCTGTCTCAACCTCAGCTATGACCTCACCGCTGTAGGGGGTAACGACTGGCTCAAATGATTTGTTCTTCGAACCTTGGCCCGCAATTAGCAGGTTGAACTTCTGCAAAGCTGA
Organism: Rhodoluna sp.; assembly: GCA_021741705.1. Taxonomy (GTDB): domain Bacteria; phylum Actinomycetota; class Actinomycetes; order Actinomycetales; family Microbacteriaceae; genus Rhodoluna. The sequence continues at coordinate 1,430 of JAIOXP010000004.1, forward strand.
CCTCCTTGTCGCTATTGCCTCCAGCTTAGTCTTTGTCAGAACAAAGAATCTAGGGCACTAATTCTTGGTCGGTAGGCCAGCTTGGTATTCAATCCGCAAGGACTCAAGCAAGCTTCGAAGACTTTTTTCACCAATTCCGAGAATCTTTTTAGTCTCAACGTTGGACAGTGAGGTATCCACCGGCACCGGAGCGGGAAACAGTTCAGACTCGGGTGGGTTTGTTTCTTGCAACAAAGATGCATCTAGATTAAAGACCTCACAAACTAACTTTGCAAGCTCCATCCTAGTAACAGCATCGTCGCCGACTAAATGAAAAGTTCCGGTTGCATTTCGTGCTGCAACTTTCTCCACTTGCGCGCCAATTTCAGCAGCAAGAGATGGAGTTGCAATTTTGTTTACTTGATCGCCACCCCACACTGCGAAAGTCTCGCCTTTGCTCAAAGAGTTCACTAGTGAGGTAACGAAGTAACCAAAACCAACGTCTTGACTCCTTGGACCATCTGACTTGGTTTGATGAAAACCCATCACTCCCCCGATGCGACATACTGCACCGTTAGCTGGAGCCAGGTCGCGCACCACCTGCTCGCCCATGGCCTTAAGAAATCCGTAAAAGTTAACTGGTTTACCTTTGTTGGATTCCAAAGAAAGATGCGTGGTGCCATCCATAACCCAGTCGGTTGAGATGTAAATAGGTTTTGATCCGGCCTTGTTGGCGGCCTTGACTACTCTCGAGGTCATCCCAACGAAGCTGTCGTAGGCGAAGTCTCGATCTTGCAGCAGCCTGTTGAAATCATTAGCAATAGCGCAGTGCACGACTGCGTGAGTTCCTTCTAGAGCCGAACTAATTGAGTCCTCAGATGTGAAATCAACCAGTTTGGTTTGCCAAGGCAGTTTTGCTTCTGATCTAACTAGTCCAATTACTTCGTGACCAGAGCTTTGCAAAACTGAAGCAATGTTGCTACCAACAAATCCGGTGGAACCGGTGATGGCAATCTTCATTAGTTTTGTGGGAAGCCTAGGTTTAATCCACCGTGGCTTGGGTCAAGCCATCTGGAGGTAATTACCTTGGTCTGGGTAAAGAATCGGAAGCCTTCTTCTCCGTGGGCACGGCTGTCACCAAACAGTGAGTGCTTCCATCCACCGAAGCTAAAGTACGCTACCGGCACTGGAATTGGGACGTTGATTCCAATCATTCCCACCTGCACCTGGTTCTGGAACTTACGAGCCGCTCCACCATCGTTTGTGAAAATTGCAGTTCCATTTCCAAACTGTCCGGAGTTGATAAGGTCCAGACCCTCGTCGTAAGTCTTCACTCGAACTACCGATAGCACTGGACCGAATATTTCCTCGGTGTATACCTTGGAGCCTGTTGGAACATTGTCAATCAAAGTTGGGCCAAGCCAGAATCCACCGGGAGCACCATCTGGTACAACACCGCGGCCATCAACAACTATCTTGGCGCCATCTTTTTCTGCAATCTCAATGTAAGAAGCAACCTTGTCGCGGTGAACCTTAGTAACAAGTGGTCCCATATCACAGCTTCTTCTGCCGTCGCCGACTTTGATCTGTGACATGCGCTCGGTGATCTTGGCAATAAGCTCATCGGCAACTGGCTCAACTGCAACCACAACCGAGATTGCCATGCAACGTTCACCAGCAGAACCAAAGCCTGCGTTCACGGCAGAGTCCGCAACTAGGTCTAGATCAGCGTCTGGCAAAACCAGCATGTGGTTCTTGGCTCCACCAAGTGCTTGGACTCTCTTGCCGTTCTTAGAAGAAGTTTCGTAGATATAGCGGGCTATTGGAGTTGATCCAACAAAGGAGATTGCTGCTACGTCTGGGCTATTTAGGAGGCCGTCTACGGCTTCTTTGTCGCCGTGTAGGACGTTGAATACACCGTCTGGCAAGCCAGCTTCTTTCCATAGCTCAGCCACCCAGTTGGTAGCCGATGGGTCCTTCTCGCTTGGCTTGATAACCACTGTGTTTCCGGCAGCAATAGCAACTGGGAAGAACCACATTGGAACCATGGCTGGAAAGTTAAATGGGCTAATGATTCCAACAACACCCAATGGCTGTTTGATGGAATAGACATCAACGTTGGTTGATGCGTTCTCCGAGAATTCGCCTTTCAGTAGGTGAGGTAGGCCACAAGCAAACTCAACTACTTCTTGTCCGCGAGTGATCTCTCCCAAAGCGTCCGAAAGCACCTTGCCGTGCTCAGAGGTGATGATCTCAGCTAGCTCGCCCTTCTTGGCCTCTAGCAGCTCACGGAAGCGGAACATGATCTGCTGGCGTCTAGCCAATGAGAGATCACGCCAAGCTGGGAATGCATCCTTGGCAGCTTGGATGGTAGCTGTAATCTCAGCACCGTTGGCAAAGCCAACGCGCTTGGTAGCTTCACCTAGCGCTGGATCAAAAACGTCTCCGAATCTTCCAGATTGACTCTGAACACTCTTACCGTTGATCCATAGTGGAACTGTCTGCATTTTCGCTACCTCATCCTTGTTATTGAAATATTACTTGTGAACCAAATTGGCCGCTTGGGCCACAGCTTTTGAAACATCGTTGTCGTGTGGGTATAGAAGTGTCCTACCAACTACGAGACCCTTTACGCCAGTAAGTGCCAGGGCGTTGGACCAAGAATCAAAAGTTGCCTCTTGGTCTGAGCTTCCCTCGCCGCCAAGTAGCAGAGTCGGGAGTGTGGTTGCTTCCATTACTCGTTCCATGTTTTCAACTACCGGTAGCTTGAGCCATGACCAAGCACTGGTTGAACCAAGGCCAGAAGAAATAGCAACCGAGTGCTCAACGGCTTCTGCCGTTAGCCGGTTGACCACTTTGCCATCCACCCAGTCACTCATGAAAGGCTCAAGCAGCATCGGGATCTCGTGCTTGGCGCACTCATCAATAACTTTGGCAGTGTGCTCTAAGGTTCTGACCGTACCTGGATCTTGCAAGTTGATACGTAAAAGATTTTTACCCATGTCCAAACCCTGCTGCTTCAAGGAAGCTGCTGTGTAAGCGGTGTAGCGATCATCGAACTCGAAACTGGAGCCTTTCAAGCCGCCGCGGTTCATCGAACCAACCGCAATCTTTCCTTCAAGAAGTCCCATCAGGGTTAGCTCTTCGATTACATCCGGTGTTCCTAGAACACCATCAACCTTTGGGTTCTCTAAAGCTGTTGCGAATCTTTCAAGCAATTCTTTTCTTGAGCCCATGGCAACAGGATTACCGTTTACCGCCAAGGCCCCCCTAGCTGGATGATCAGCTGCCAGCAAAAATAGATTGCCGTCGCCTTGAACAAGTGGGCGGCGTTTTCTGCCCTTGAGCGCTTTAGCAATCGCACCTGGATCAGAAGCTCTTAGCTCCTTGATCTGCTCAAAACTTAGTCCCATTTTTGGGCCTCCATGATCTTGCTCACTTCATCATAGGTTGGCATAGCCGTTGAACATTCAAGTCTGGAGGCCACGATGGCCCCTGCGATGTTTGCAAAGCGCAGTATTCGTTGTAGGTCCCAGCCTTGAAGCAAACCGTAGCAGAGAGCGCCTCCGAAAGAATCCCCAGCCCCAAGACCATTAACAACCTCAACGGCGAATGGTGGAACCTCAACGGACTCGTTTTTGGTCTTTGCGAGAACGCCCTTAGGGCCTTGCTTCACGATCGCAATTTCAACACCCCGCTCCAAAAGAGCATCGGCTGCACGCTCGGGCTCTGTTTCGCCAACGGCAACTTCACACTCTTCTTTATTACCAACGGCAATTGTCACAAACGGCAAAGCTTTGGCAATCTGCTGGGTGGCATCAGCCGGGTTAGTCCAAAAAGCCGAACGGTAATCCAAATCCAAGATCGTGTGCGTGGCTTTTGCTCTTGCCTTGAGCGCAGCTAGGTTGGCTGTTCTAGAGGGTTCTTGACTAAGGCCGGTAACGGTGGACCAAAAGATCTTCGCCGATTTGATGGAATCTAGATCTAGCTCTGATTCGCTTATCTCTAGATCGGGCGCTTTAGGTTCGCGATAGAAATAGATTGGGAAATCATCCGGTGGAAAGATTTCGCAGAAAACAACCGGTGTTTTGAGGTGTTCTGTTCGACCAACGTAGCGACTATCGACATTTAGACGCTCAAGTTCTTGAATTAAATAGTTTCCAAAGGGGTCATTGCCGACCTTGGTAATAACTGCGGAGTTAAGTCCGTACCTGGCTCCAGACACTGCAACGTTGGTTGCAGAGCCGCCAAGGAATTTTCCAAAAGAGGTAACTTCTTCAAGTCCGACTCCGGTTTGAAGGGGGTAGATGTCCACGCCAATTCGACCCGTGGTTATTAGATCGAAAACCATTGACTACCTCCGATTACAAGTCTGCCACAACTTCAATAATTTGTCATAACAAACTTTTAGAGCGAAACGGAGACGGTTTTTCCTGTCTGTGACGACTCCAGGGCAGCGTTGGCTAGAACCAGAGCAGCTCGGCCATCTTCAAACTCAGGGCTGTTCGAGGCCTCGCCACGCACCTTCTTCATGAACTCAGCTAGCTCTAGTAGGTAGGAGTCCATGTAGCGCTCAAGGAAGAAGTTCTGATAAGGCTCTTTCACCTCAGCGCTTGACTCGTTGTAGAACCTAACGTTGGTGTTTGTAAGGTTTTCGACCCTCAGCATTCCCTTGTCCCCAAAGGCTTCCATTCTCTGATCGAATCCATAGATGGCATGACGGGAGTTTGTGATTAGCACCAATTCATCATTAGCGCCGCGCAGGGTAACGCTGGTGGCGTCATAGTCGCCCAGGTCCCTGATTTCACTAGAGAACTGGTTGAAACCATTGGCTGTTACCGAAACGATGTTCGGAACAAAGAACCTACCCATGTCAAAATCGTGGATTGTCATGTCCCGGTAGATTCCGCCAGAAACCGCCAAGTACTCTTTCGATGCCGGGGCTGGGTCTCTAGAAATCAAAACCAGCTGTTCTAGCTTTCCAATTTCACCAGCTTGGACTCTTTGGTGAACCGAGTTGAAGTGTGGGTCAAAGCGACGGTTGAAACCAAGCACGATTGGAATGGTTGCCTTGGCTGCCTTATCGCGCATAGCGTCAACTCTTTTGATGTCTAGATCAATTGGCTTCTCGCACAGGATAGGAATGTTGGCATCGATTGCCGCACTGATTAGATCCAAGTGGGTTGGGGTTGGAGACGCAACGATAATGGCATCCACCTTGGATGAATCGAAGCAGTCCATTGCCTCAGCGGTTGCAACACCACCGTATTGCTCGGCTGTTTTCTTGGCACCTTCAACAAAAACATCGGCCACCATTGTTAGCTCTGCACCCTCAGTTCTGGCAACACTGCTGGCGTGAACCTGACCTATTCGACCGGTGCCAATCAAACCAAATCTCATTGGTGCATTCACTTGGGGACTCCTCTTAGTTGAGCTAAAACAGCTATGTAATAACAAATCATAGATGCTAAAGAAGGGATAAAAAGTAAAAACCCATGAGGACCAGTGATTGGTCCTCATGGGTTCAAACCTAGTTTTTCTAGCCCCTGATTGCTTTTGCAAACTCCCTGAATGAACGAACTAGCCTGTTCATGTCGTTTTGGGTATGTGCAAAAGAAACTAGCCACTGCTCATCTAGACCCGGAGGGGTAATGATGCCTCGGTTTAGTCCCCATAGCCAGCTCAATTCTGCAAGTTCAAAGTCGGTTGCTTTGAAATCGCGGTAGTTACGAACTGGGGTTGGTGACCAAATAACGGCACCCTTCACTCCAAATCCAACTGTGTGAGCGGGAAGAGCGTACTCGTCAATGATTTTGTCGATTGCATCAAGGGTTGCGTTGTTGATTGCTTCTGCCTTTTCTAGCGCTTCTGGCGTTGCAATCTTGTCAACTGCAATTGCTGCGGCAACAACTAGTGGGTTTCCGTTGTAGGTTCCCAGGTGCGGCATGCGGCCATCAACTACGGGCTGCATGAACTCTTTCTTGCCTCCAAAAGCAGCAAGCGGTAATCCACCACCGATGCTCTTTGCAAGAGTGATTAGATCTGGCTTCACGCCAACTCTGATTGCAGCTCCTGCAACACCTGCGGTGAGACCAGTCTTTACCTCGTCAAATATCAGTGCGATTTTGTACTTGTCGCACAAAGCCCTGACAGCTTTGAGGTAACCCTCATCCGGCAATATGATTGAGAGGTTTTCAACGATTGGCTCAATCATAAAAGCGGCTATTGTCTTGCCGTGATTTTTCATGATGGCTTCTAGTCGAACGGTGTCGTTGTATGAAACAACGTAAACCTCTCCAGCCTCAATTGCGCCTGGATGATATGGCTTCGGGGCAGAAACAGACCCAATTTTCTCAATAGGGGCCTTAACAGATACTTGCAGTGGATCGTATCCACCGTGGTAGCCGCCTTCGATTTTGATGATGGCTTTTTTACCGGTCGCAGCTCTGGCAGCGCGAATCGCGTACATCGTTGATTCGGTGCCGGAGTTGGTGAAGCGCAACATGTCAATATCGAATCGCTTCTGGAACCTTTCAGCGGCCTCTGTTGCCAGCGGTCCCGGGGTAACAAATAGCGTTCCAACCGAGCGCATGGCCTTCTTGACCGCCTTCACAACATCTTTGTTGAGGTGGCCAACCATCATCGCACCAAAGCCCATAGATAGGTCAAGAAGCTTCCGACCGTCTACGTCTTTGAAGTAAGCGCCCTTCGCGGACACTATCGAGATTGGGTAAGGGTTCCAATGCTGGAAACTTGAGGTTACACCCAGGGGCAGAACCTTGCTCGCACGCTTGTTATGCGTGGCTGAGTTTGTTGTCGTGGATTGAAATCTAGCCCACTCTTGAGCTAGTAATTTCTTCACCCTAGTTTTGCTAATTGGGGTGTATTTCTCTGGTACTCGGCGCCTTCCGGCAGGATCGTGTTTTAGGTTTAGAACTTTGGACACGTTCTATCACTCCTTCGTGTCCTTCCATTCTCTCTTAGGAATGAAATAAACACCAATCCTTGAAGACACTGGTGAGTAAGGGGTGTTTTTTGAAAAAACTTTTTGTTTTTTTGGACTTTCTTAGTTTTTTTCTCCCCCTAACTTTTGTCCCATAAACTTTAGGGATGAAAGCTGATCTTTTCACTCTTGGGGCAATTTTTTTATGGGCTTCATTAGCTTCGCTTGCAACGCTGCTTTCTAACATTCCACCGTTTTTACTAACCGGTATTGGTCTAATAATTGGTGCTTTAGTTTCTATACCCTCACTTAGATTCGGATTAACCCCGTGGAAGATTCCACTAAAAACTTTGCTTATTGGTGTTTACGGTCTATTTGGTTATCACTTCATGCTTTTTCTGGCACTGCAAACAGCTCCAGCTGTTGAAGCAAACCTTGTGAACTACCTCTGGCCGCTACTCATTGTTCTGCTGAGCCCAATCTTTACTAAATCACTCTCGCTGAGCTTCAGATATGTTCTTGCGGCTATCTCCGGATTTGCAGGGGCAGTGATCGCCATAACTTACAACGGTTCAGGACTGGAATCTCTTTCAATTGAGGTGGGTTACTTCTTCGCTCTCGCGGCAGCGGTGATCTGGGCAACCTACTCTTTGGCCACCACCAAGGTTCCGCGATTTCCTACCCCAGCAATTGGTCTCTTCGCTCTGGTTTCTGGAGTGCTGGCAATTGGAGCCCACTTCCTCTTCGAGCCAGCTGCTTCGATAAGCACAGGCGATTGGCTCCTTCTTTTGGTTCTTGGAGTTGGCCCACTCGGAGGAGCTTTCTACCTCTGGGATGCAGCTCTAAAGATTGGCGATCCTAGAAGAATTGGTTTGCTGGCATTTTTGACACCGCTACTGTCAACGACTCTTCTTGTATTGGTAAGTGGGAACTCCCTTAGCTGGCAATTGCTAATTTCAGCAGCTCTGATTATTGGTGGGGCTTTGTTTGCTAGTTCTAATAAAACAAAGACATCCCGCTAGTTTGTCTGATTGGTGGAAAGATTAGATGATGCTCAATTCAAAACCAAAACTAAACCCTCTAAAGTCACTAATCCAGTTCATTCTCGACGTGGCTCGAGGAATACTTATGGGAGTTGCAGAAGTGCTACCGGGTATTTCTGGTGGAACAGTCGCCCTGATTATAGGAATTTACGAACGTATAGTTTTTTCAGCATCTGAGGCGGTGAAGGGTTTTGTTCTCTTGCTTTCATTTTCCAAGCCAAAGTGGAAGCAGGCAAGAAAGCGATTTGCTTCAATAGAGTGGCCGTTGTTGGTACCCCTGCTTATGGGAATGATTATTGGTATTTTTGCATCAGCGGCAGCTGTTCTTCCGTTAATGGAGTCGTATCCGAGTCTGTCATTTGCAGCATTCGCCGGTTTGATTCTTGCCTCGCTTGCGGTTCCAATTTCTCTTTCGGGAGGTAAATGGGGCGTAAAGGAATTCCTATTTTTTGGACTCGCTGCAGTGATAACAGTTGGACTTTCCTCTATACCAAGGGGGCAAGAAAATGAATCAAGTTTCTGGTTTATCTTTATTTCTGCTGCGCTTGCTGTGTGCGCACTTTCTCTGCCAGGAGTTTCAGGTTCCAACCTCCTAATTGCTTTGGGTATGTTCGCGCCAACACTTGCCGCAGTCAATTCCCTGGATTGGGGTTTTCTAGGAGTGTTCATTCTCGGAGCCATTGTCGGTTTTGGTTCCTTCGTAGGTGTTCTTGAATGGCTTTTTGAGAATCACAGAAAAAAGACGCTCGCCGCAATGACTGGCCTAATGACGGGATCTGTAGCCGCACTTTGGCCATGGCAGGACGAAACCGGCGTCAATCTAGCCGCTCCAATTGTTTTTTGGCCTGAGCTACTGGCCTTCGCGATTGGGTTTGCTGTGGTGGTTATCCTGATGCTGGTTGAAAAACTTTTGGTCCGTAGAACCCGTATCGCTTAGCCGAGCCACGACAGCATCGGACAAAGGGCACTAGTGAAGCAAAACAAGACAAGCGCCTGGTTGCTTTGGTTTTCTATCGCTGGCCTAATTTGGGGCGCTTCCTTTTTGTTTATTGAACTGGCACTTACATTTTTGACTCCAATTGGAGTCGCGTTTGGAAGAACGTTTTTCGGTGCTCTGGCAATGGTGGTTGCCATGTTGATATTTAGATCCAAACTGCCAACTTCGTTTGAGGCCTGGAAACATCTGACTATTGCCGGAATCTTGATGAGTTCGATCCCGTTTGTGCTGTTTGCCTATGCCCAAACCCAGGTGACTAGTGCATTAGCTGCAATCATCAACGCTGTGACCCCTATCACTACCGTGATTGTCCTGCTGGTTGCATTTAGAACCGAAAAGTTGAAACCTAATGTAGTTGCTGGAATCGTCATCGGTTTACTGGGGGTGCTGGTAGTTTTGGGGGCCTGGCAAGGCTTTGGCGAGAATAATCCGCTAGCTATTGTTGCGATGCTGGCTGCAGTAATTCTCTATGGAATCGGAACCCCGTATGTTCGAAAGTATGTGACGCCTCTGAATTTGGCTACTGAAGTTTCGGTTTTCGGACAGATAGGAACAGCGGCCCTGACTTTATTTCCTATTTACTTACTATCAGGACCGCTGATTACAACTGTTCCGGACATTCAGTCAGTAGGTGCGATTGTGACGCTTGGGGCTCTTGGTAGTGGTGTTGCATACCTTCTTTATTACAAGATTCTGGATGTGGTGGGAAGTGCGATAGCTTCGTCCGTCACATACATAACACCGGTTATCGCGGTGATTCTTGGAGTAATTCTCTTAGGTGAAAAGCTGCACTGGTACGAGCCGGTCGGTGGAGTGATAGTTATCTTGGGCGCTGCCATATCGCAAGGAAGTGTGCTGACTCTGTTTAGGAAAAAGACAATTGCTTAGTGCAATAAGGGCTTCCAAGGTCGACCTGGTTCTTCTAGCGGTTGCGATTGTCTGGGGCGCAAGCTATCTATCTGCAAAAGCCATAACACCATTTGCAACAGTTCCAGCAATGCTTTCGGTTCGCTTTGGAATTGCTACCTTGGCAATGATTGCGATCTGGCTAATTAGACGGAATACGTTCTCGAAAACAGACCTGATGCTTGGAACCCTATTTGGCCTTACCCAGTCGGCGATTATGACCGTTGAGACCTTTGGTCTGAAGATTACCTCAGCGACCAACGCCGGGCTCTTGATTAGCTTGACCATTATTTTTACCCCGATCATGGAGTCCGCTTGGAAAAAGCGTTGGCTACCTAGATCGTTTTTTTTGGCGGCCGTTGGAGCCATTGTTGGAGTTGGGCTATTGGTAACAGGAAACGGTATTCAAGAGCCAAACTGGGGCGATGTGCTGCTCTTTATTGCAGCTATTGTCCGAGCGGTTCACGTCACAGCCCAGGGGGTACTAACTAAGGACCGTGAGGCGAGTAGCTTCAACATGATTTTGATGCAGTGCCTCACGGCAACGGTTGTGTTCTTCATCTTTGATATTCCAGGTGCCTTTGATGCCATTGCAACCTTTGGTCCTGCGCAGTGGGTAGGGACTTTGTTCCTGGCTCTATTTTGCTCGGTGTTCGCTTTCGTTGCTCAGCTCTGGGCAATCAGAAGAACTTCAGCTTCTAGATCTTCTTTGCTTCTAGCAACAGAGCCGGTTTGGGCAGTTGTGATTGCGGTGCTATTTGGTGGCGAGACTCTTGCGATTTTAGGAATCATCGGTGCCGCGGTAATCATCATCAGCACTTACATCGGCCAAGGAATTGAATCCAAGCACCGAGAGCAACTAGAGAACTCGTAGAGGAAGCCTGAGAGCTCCGCTAGCTGATGCTGGCACCGCTGGGTTATTCGGTTTCACTGAGTCAACAACTCTAAAAGCTTCGCCAAGGTTTGGCCTGGTGTCTTGTTCAGACTTATTTGGCCAGTGCGCCATAGCCCATTCCGCCAAAGCGGTAATTGAAAGTGATGGGTTCACACCCGGGTTTGCAGACAAGGCAGAGCCATCAACGATGTGCAGACCGGGCTGACCAAATACTCGAAGGTAGCCATCCACCACACCAGCGCTTGCATCTTCTGCAATCACAGCACCACCTAGAAAATGTGCAGTGAGTGGAATACCGAATGGTTCTCCAATCACGGCACCTGGTGTGCCATTGACATCTTTTGCGATCTCTTTGGCAACGGTGTGACCCATGGGTACCCAGGCTGGGTTTGGTTCACCGTGACCCTGCTTGGAGGTAAGCCTCCTCTTCCAGTAAGTGGTTAGAGAGTTATCGCGGGATTGCATAACTAGCAAGATAAGGGTTCGCTCTGGCCAAGTGCGAAGGTTGTAAAAGTTTGGCAGCTTCGGAAGGTTCTTGAGGGTTACCCCAATCAACCTAAAGATGTTTGGTGTTTGACCTTTAGGACCGCTAGCGATGACAGACTGCAAAAGTCCCATAAAGCCTGAGCCACGCCCGTACCGTACTGGCTCAATGTGAGTATCGGCATCGGGAAATACTGAAGAGGTAATTGCCGATCCCTTGGTGAAATCAACATCTTTATTCTTTGCCACCACTCCAAGCAAAGATTCACTGTTAGTTCTAGATAGCTCACCAAGTCTTGGGCTTATTCCAGACAGGTTCCCCTTGGCTCTTACCTTGTGCAGTAGCTTCGCTGAACCAAGCGCTCCGGCAGCAACAACAACTTCTGGAACCGTGATGGTGCGCTTAGCGGCAAACAACTTATCGCTTTGAATCAAGGTGAGGGTGTAACCATTTGGTACCTGCTCGATGTCTACAACCTTTGTTAGCGGCATAATCTTTGTGCCAAGTTTTTCCGCCAGGTAAAGATAGTTTTTGACAAGTGTGTTCTTGGCCCCGTGTCTGCAACCGGTCATGCACTCACCGCAATTAATGCAACCGGTACGCGATGGTCCCCTACCGCCAAAGTATGGGTCTTCTACTGTCTTTCCCTCTTCGCCAAAGTGAACGCCAACCGGTGTCATCTGAAAAGTAGAACCAAAACCTAAGCGGTCGCTGACTTTTTTTAGAGCTTCATCCGCGGGTGAAAAATACTTGTTTACCTCTACTCCGAGCATTCGCTCGGCCTGGTCGTAGTAAGGCTCAAGAAGCTTCTGCCAATCAGCCATGCTGGACCAGCTACCGGTTGAGAAGAATCTGGCAGGCGGTCGATACAAAGTGTTTGCATAAACCAAGGAACCGCCACCGACACCGGCACCGCTCATTACAAGCACATTTTTCAGTAGGTCTATTCGCTGAATGCCCTTTAGGCCAAGTTTCGGAAAGAAAAGGAACTTCTTTAGATCAAAGGAGCTCTTGGCAAAATCGTCATCTTCAAATCTGGCGCCAGATTCAATGACGAGAACTTTGTAGCCTTTTTCGCTGAGGCGCAGTGCTGCAACAGATCCGCCGAAACCGGATCCAATCACCGCAACATCAAAGTCCTCTGGCAAACTCCACCCAATTCTTATTCTCGTACTGCTCCCAAGAGCTATTTGGCTTAAAGCCCAACTTCTCGTAAAGCCTAAGGGCACCAGACTCGTTTCCGCTATCGACATTAAGTTCAATGAATTCGCGACCCTGCTCAATACTGTGATTAATGCCGTGTTGTAAGAGAATCTGACCTAATCCCTTGCCTTGGTACTTGTGTGCAACACCTAGAACGTCAACGTAGCCACCGTTCAGGTGATAATTTGCGTTCGCCAACTGAATAAAGCCCGCGGGTTCTCCCTCGAACTCGAGAATGAAGCAAGCCTCTGGGTCCATGGTGCTAGCTGCCGTGGTTTGTTCGATCCAAAGCTCCATCGGTCTTGGGGCAAATCCAAAGTGGTTACTAAATGAGTCTTGATGCAACTTCCACCAGGTTTGCACATCTTGATCTCCAGAGACCAGTCGAATTGAAACTTCCGGCCTGGAATTGGGCACGCTATCTGTAGCCGCTAAACCTCTTTTCATGTGCCAGTAGGTACGAATAACTTGCATGCCTAGAGACTCGAGGGATTCTCGCATCGCGATATCTTTGGTGTTCACGCCAAACCAATGTTCGTATTCCGGATATTCTGCGGCAGCTGCTTTTATCGATTCAACTAGCGCTTCCTTGATGAGATTCGAGCCTGGCCTGGCGTAAACGTCGGTGAATAGTCTCTTTCTGTTAGCGTCAGGGTTCACCGAATAGAAGGCACTTGGTTCTTCAACGCCGTCAGAATAAATGAAGGCAGATATCGCAGGATCAAAAAAACCTTCAATGATTTCTGTGGACTCTTCAACACCTATCGACGTGGAGGTTGGATCAATTTTGAGCTCATGCTGGTTGATTAGCTCTGCAAGCACTTCTGCTTGGCTAGCTTCAGACTTAACTATGCGGTAGTTCATCTAATGGATTATGGGAGAGCTAGCGGATTTGCTGGCAGTCTTTCCTGCGCAAACCACTTCTGGTGATATCCGGTTGATGAGGACATCAGTTCCAAAAATGGTGTTGGTGGGAATTGCTCAGGTGCCATGACTCCAACTCCAGACCAAGTACCCTCGGCAATTAGCTCAAGGGCAATTAGTGGGTTGAAAGCGGTTTGCAAAACAACACACTGAGACTGGTACTCGGCCATGGTTTCGGCGTTGTCGGCTACGTGGTAGATGTATGTCGCACGATCTTTACCGTTCTTGTCTTTTCCAGTGATAAGAACTCCGGCACAAGCCTTACCTGTCATTTGAGGACCAAGGGTTGCAGGATCTCGCAAAACAGAAACCACGACATCTCTTGGTGCAACTTCTACTGGACCAGATGCCGAACGCACCCGAACCGGCTTAGTGGCATCCAGGCCTAGATTGTGCAGGGTCTTTAGCACCCCAATGAATTCAGCTCCGAGTCCGTACTTGAAAGTAACTTTCTTGACATCCATGGTTCTAGGAAGCATCGGAATCTCTTCGTGCTCAACGTTCACGCACTCAACGGCTCCGATACCTTCCGGGAACTCAAAAATCTCAGGTTCGCTAAATGGCTCGGTTGTGTACCAACCTTTGTCTTTTTCGTAAATCAGGGGCGGGTTTAAGCACTCTTCAATAACCGTCCAGATTGAAAAAGATGGGGCGAAGATTTCTTCACCCTTGTCATTTCGCACAGTCAGGTTCGAGCCATCCTTGATGCTCACTTCATCAATCTCGCTGAAGAGTTCATCGGCAGCATACTTGGCAAAGATGTTTGACATACCTGGCTCAACACCCATTCCAATTAGAGCCAGCTGACCAGCCTTCTCCCACTGTGAGTTCAGTGCATACTGAGCGTCACCAAGTTTGATTCCGGGCTTATGATACGGATCGGTTTCGTGTGGCTCGGATAAGGACATTGCCATGTCCATGTATCCAACACCAGCGGTAAACGCTGCCGAGAAAACAGTCGGCACAAACTTAGGCTCTACCGCGTTTAGCAGGAACGTGATGTTGTGCTCTTTGCAGAGCTCAACAATATTTGACGCGTTCGAAGCATCTATTTTGACTGGAATGAATTTGGCTGCGACCTCATCGCTGTGGCGCTTGCTGATCCATTCGATAACTTCTTCGGCTCTTTTGACATCAAAGTCGGCAACGACCATGACCTCAAAAAATGATCTTTCACTTGCAATTTTGGCTATTGCGGCGCCTACGCCGCCCGCGCCGACGAGTAAAATCCTCATCGTGATTTCCACATCCTTTATGGAAGTTGCCACCCCATTAAAGGGCCAATGCGGCAACTTGTATGTTCTCCTAGGATACCTAACTAGTCCTTGATAAGTGCTGGAACGGACTTAGGTCTAACAACTAAGAAGAAAATGGCTATTGCGGCCAGGTGGCTAAGCGCAATCGCTATCCCCAGACCCTCAGTAGTAGCGCTACCGAGGATTGGGTATAAAGGTGCCGCCAACGCTGCGGTGAGCGAGTTCATAACTCCCAATACTGAGGCCGCGGTTCCGGCTTCAGATCCATGACCCTGCAGCGCTATGGTCTGAATCGGTGTGATAGTCATTCCAAATGAAATCATGAACATAGCCATCAGAGGAATTACTGTTTCGATACCTGGATTTTGATTGGCAATAGTGAAAAGCCCAACACCGGCAACAACCGCAAGAATCAAAGAGGCCAAAATAACCCAAGTGGCTCGGAACATCCGACCAAGCTTGGCTCCGGCTTGAATTCCCAAGAACCAGCAAAAAGCAGTAATTGAGAAAGCAATAGAAAACTCGACTGGGGTAAGACCCAGACTGTCTTGATACAGAAACGGAATGATGTTCAGGTAACTAAAGAGCCCAATGGTTTGTACCATTCCAATAAGAACAAGCCCAACAAGGATTCGATCTTTGAAAACGGCAAGGAATCTTTTAGTAACACCTTCGAAGCCCTTGGATCTGCGGTTATCGATGTGATGGCTTTCGACCAGAGCTTTAGAAGCGATTAGCAATACCGCGGTACCCAAGATGGTCAAGGCTAATGGAATCACTCGCCAATCTGGAGCTACCAGCAATAGTTGCGCCGACAAAAATGGGCTGACCATAGGTGCGATTCCAGCAACCAACCAAACCCTGGCCAACATCTTCAACATGGCCTTACCCACAAAAAGATCTCTAATAATTGCCTGAGTAACCACCGCAATTGCAGCTCCAGCTAGCCCTTGCAAAAAACGAAAAGCAACAAAGGCTTCGATTCCTGGTGCCACATACAAAGCAGCCGAAGCAAAGGTAAAAAGCGACAAGAAAAATAGAGCTGGTTTTTTCCTGCCTAGTGAGTCACTAAGTGGTCCAGCCGCAAAGAATCCAATCGCAGCACCTAAAGTAACTGCGGAAAGTGAGTATTGAACGAATGCGTCCGGGACTTCAAAAAATGCCGCAATTTTTGGGTAAGCCGGTAAAAACATGTCTGTGACCAGAGTTTGAACCATAAACAAGAATCCGAGTACAAAAATGTAAACAACTCTTTGGTTTTTGGTGATTTCGGTTGTGTTTGCCGAGCTAGTTTTTGCCATCACTTAGGAAGCTTCAATTCTTTGGGGTCTAGGGCTCTCGGCCCACCTAGAAAAGCTTAGCTGTCTCATCTAGTGCAATTAGAAGTGACTCGGCAAAAGAAAAACCCCCAAGCTAATTGCCTGGGGGACTTTTCTTCGAGTGAACTTACTTACTTAAGGGTTACTTTTCCACCAGCTGCTTCTAGAGCTGCCTTTGCCTTCTCGGCGGTTTCCTTGTTTGCACCCTCAAGGATTGTTGATGGAGCACCATCAACTAGAGCCTTTGCTTCACCTAGACCTAGGTTGGTAAGTGCACGTACTTCCTTAATAACCTGGATCTTCTGGTCGCCTGCAGAGTCTAGAACTACGTCGAACGCGTCCTTCTCTTCTGCTGCTTCACCAGCTCCGCCACCGGCTGGAGCTGCTGCTGCAACTGCAACTGGAGCTGCGGCGGTAACTTCGAATACCTCTTCAAACTTCTTTACGAAGTCTGAAAGCTCGATTAGAGATAGCTCCTTGAAGCCATCGATTAGCTGTTCGGTTGTCAGCTTTGCCATTTGATTTTCTCCTTATTTTCTTTGTTAAGCGTTTGTCTCTTGCTTGGCACGAAGGGCGTCGATAGTGCGGACGGCCTGAGCCAGCGGAGCTTGGAACATGTAAGCAGCCTTGAACATTGAAGCCTTGAACATTCCAGCGGCCTTCGCCAATAGAACTTCACGGCTTTCTAGATCAGCAAGCTTCTTAACCTCGTCTGATGACAAAGTGACGCCATCCATGATGCCGCCCTTGACTACCAGTAGAGGATTTGCCTTGGCAAAGTCGCGCATTTGCTTGGCCACGTTGACTGGGTCACCGTGAACAAAAGCCATTGCAGTAGGTCCTGCTAGCTGACCGTCAAATGCGGTCACTCCAGCGTTCTTAGCTGCAATCTTAAGTAGCGTGTTCTTTGCCACGGCGTAGGTTGCGTCAGCACTAATGGAACGACGAAGAGTCTTCATCGCTCCAACAGTGAGTCCGCGGTACTCGGTTAGCAGTACGGCACTCGAGCTTTGGAATTTCTCCGTAAGCTCGGCGACGGTAGCTTCCTTGTTCGCCATGGCACTCCTTGATTATCTGTATTTGTCGGCAGCCCTAAGAAACAAAAAATGCTCCTCACGTAAGCGAGGAGCATAAGGAAATAGAGCAAAACTCTAAAATCTTTACTTCTTCACCTACGTGGGCAAACACTTTGTGTTTCTTAGTCAAAACAAGCCAAATTCCAAGAATTCTTGGGATTTGTCCTGCCTCAAACCGACGGTCTTTGGCTTCCCTCAGTCTAAGGCTTCAAGGGGTTGGCTGTAAAGCTCGGGTTTTTGACCTAATCTGAAAACAGGGCGAAGCCCTTTTCCAACCCCAAAAGCTAAAAAGTAAACCCCACCCCAAAAGGGGTGGGGTTTAAAGCGCTGTCTCGATCGCTTTTACTCCTCGAACTATTTACTAGTTCGAATACTTTTTTGCCCTTGGGCGCTTCTCGCCTGATGGCTTGTCGGCCCAACGACCCTTACCAGAACCCTGGTAGTTGCCTTTTTTCTTTGGTCTTGAATCGCGGTCACGGTCTCTTCCGCGGTGGTTAGAACCTCCGCCACGAGAGTCTCCGAAGTCCAGGATGTCTGGTGCTGCAGGAGGTGGTGCAATCGGACCAGCAAGTTCTTCCAGCAATTCAGAGCCTGGACGAACGTCGGTGATCTTTGCATCGCGCTCAGCGCGGTGCAGTAGGTCTTCGACCTTGCGACGCTTTGAACGTGGGATCAAGGTGATAACAACACCTTCCTTACCGGCACGGCCGGTACGGCCAGAGCGGTGAAGGTAGGTCTTGTATTCCTCTGGTGGGTCAACCTGGATAACCAGGGCAACATCATCAACGTGAATACCTCTAGCTGCAACGTCAGTTGCAACAAGAACCCTTACGGCACCTTTAACAAATCTCTCTAGGTTACGAGTTCTTTGGTTCTGGTTTAGGTCTCCGTGCAGTCTTGCTGCTGGAACACCGTTATTGGTAAGGGACTCGCTTAGACGCTCAGCTGTCATCTTGGTACGGGTGAAGATAAGTGACTTACCTTCTCCTTGCACAAGACGAAGAAGTACCTGGCTGCGATCATCTGGGTCAACAACTAGCACGCGGTGCTCGATTGTTGAGTTCTCCTGAGTTTCGTTAGGAACTTCGTATACGTAAGGGTTTGGCATGAACTCGCGAACAAGTGCATCAACTTCACGGTCCAGTGTTGCCGAGAACAGTAGCTTCTGGCTTTCTCCGGTGGCGCGAAGAACACGCTTTACGCCTTCGATGAATCCAAGATCACACATGTGA
Organism: Rhodoluna sp.; assembly: GCA_021741705.1. Taxonomy (GTDB): domain Bacteria; phylum Actinomycetota; class Actinomycetes; order Actinomycetales; family Microbacteriaceae; genus Rhodoluna. The sequence goes on from JAIOXP010000004.1 coordinate 19,687, forward strand.
TCGGCTTCATCGACAACCATTGTCTCAACTTCGCTTAGGTCAATAATGCGCTGCGCCATGAGGTCCTCAAGACGTCCTGGGGTGGCAACAACGATGTCAACACCGCGGCTAAGAGAGATCTCTTGACGGCGCTGTGGAACACCACCATAAACACAAGCAGTGTAGAAACCAACCGAGCGAGCAAGTGCTGAAACAGTTCTGTCGATCTGGTCAGCAAGTTCACGCGTAGGAGCCAAGATCAAAGCACGAGGCTTGTTTGGTTTTCTTGGCTGAGATCCTGCTGCAACTAGTTTCGAAATAATCGGAACGGCAAAAGCAATTGTCTTTCCAGAACCAGTTTTTCCGCGACCCAAGACATCTCTGCCTTCCAAGCCTGCTGGAATGGTCGACTGCTGTATCGGGAATGGAGTTTCTGCTCCAAGGCCACGAAGTGCGGTAACAAGCTTTGGGTGCAGACTCATCTCTTCGAAACTTCCCTGAATGAGAATTTCTGAAGCGTCGGCAACAACTAGCTTTTCTAGAACCTTGTCCTCAAAGAATGCTTTGCGGTTTGGGTTCTTGTCGCGAGCGCCAACAAAGCTGGAGTCACGAGACTTGTCTCTTGACACTCTGTCTTCGCGGTATGGGTTGCGATCGCGGTCATACTCTCTCGAGTTTGAGCGTGGCTCGTAAGTTCTTCCAGATTCTCTTGACGAGTCTCTTGATGAGTTACTTGAAGAGCCGCGGAAAGAATCGCTTGTGAAATCCCTTGCTGGACGATCGGAGCGGAAGCCGCGATCATTGCGAGCTGGGCGCTCAGATGAATCTGAACGGTATCCAGATCCTGATCTTGAACCAAAGCTACGATCAGATGATCCTGCAGGCTTGCGAGGTCCTCTTGCTTCATTGCTTCTCGAGTCATAGCCTCTGGATTCGGCTGGTCTTGAGTCTCTCGAGTCAGAGGATTTTCTGTCTGAGTAAGAAGGCTTGTCTGACCAGTTCTTTTTGGCTGGACGATCGGACTGGCCCTGGCCGTAACGTGGCTTATCTGACCACTCACGTCTTGGGGCATCGCTTGATCTTGGTGCACGATCATCGAAAGATCTTGGTGCGCGGGTTGCGCGGTCCTCTGCTGTGTGACGAGGCTTACGAGCCGAGTCTGTCTTTGGACCTCTTGGTTCCCAGTTGGAACCGCGATCTGGTTTGCGGCCGCTCATTTCGCGGGCGTCAGTTGCACCCTTGCGGTGTGACTTCTTTGGTGCTGCCGATGATCCTTGGAACCCTGCGGATCCAGATCGTCGTGGTGCGCCTTTAGCTGCTCCGGTTTTTGGACGCGGAGCTGATTTGCCGAAATTAGGCATAGTTTTAATTGCTTCCTCTTTATGTGGCACGCGCAGGCAAGTAAAGGCAAAACAAATGCTCTTTTATTGCTGCGTGTGTCTTTGCGGTCTAGTCGAACTGCGCTAGACCCTAAGCATTTCCGGCTAAAGACCGAAAGCTGTAAGAGGTAAAGACTGATGCACCCATAGTGCACTGCAAACGACTACTGCTGGGAAGTTCCCAACAACATAAGCCTAGTTGGAAGTTTGTAATAAAGCTAGGAAAAATTTCCTAGGAAATAATGCCTCGAGCCTTCAGTTCTGCGCTTAGGTCCGCGTCAGAAGGCTCAACTAGGTGCTTGCCATCAGCGAAAACGATAACTGGGATGTTAGTTCTTCCAGAAATTGCCTTGGCTTCTTCGGTAAATTCAGGACTTGTTTCAACGTCTTTCTTGTCGAAATCAACGCCAAGGGTGTTCAATAGTGCCTCTGATCTGCGGCAATCGCCACACCACTGTGCTCCGTAAAAGGTTACTTCTGCCATTTGCTATCTCCTTATGATCTTGTGCTCTGGTATTGCTAACTGCTTTCCATCAAAGCTGATTCCCGACAAATCCTCAACCACAATGTCAGCATCGGTCTCTAGAGCCCTCTTGGAAACCCCAACAACAAAGGCTGCTCCTGCTGCTAGGGCTGCTTTGACCCCAGCATCGGCATCTTCAAAGACAATGCAATCCCCAGCGTCAAAGCCCAGCTTCTTAGCTCCCAGTAGATACGGGTCTGGCGCAGGCTTGCCATTTGCAACATCATCGCCACTAACAAACTGCTCGGGAAGAGGAAGCCCGGCTGCCTTGATCCGGGCCCTACCAAGATTTGAATTAGCAGAGGTGCAGATGGTCCAAATACCAGCAGGTAGTGAATGCAGTAGCTCTACTGCCCCAGGAAGCGCATGAGTCTTATCAGCCGTTGATTGCTCGAGCTCATTAATTCGATTATTAGCCGCCTCGAACCTTTCTTCGCCAACTAATTCCAAAATTAAATCTTGGGCTCTAGTTCCGTAGTGATTTGAAATCGAGAAACCCTCAAGACCAAACTCCTCCCCAAGAATCCCCCAGGCTATGTCAACGGCCGCGTGAGAATCCACTAAGACACCATCGTTATCAAAAAGGAGCGCACTGGCTCTAAGAATCATTTGCGCTTTCTCGAAGCTGAGGTCTTAGTGGTTGCTTTTGCTTTGGTAGCGGTCTTCTTTTTTGCTGGAGCTTTAGTGGAAGCTGACTTGCTAGCAACCTTTTTGGTTGGCTTACTGGTCTTGACTTGATTTCGTTCAGTGATAAACAAGTAGACGCCAACCGCTGCAATCAAAAGCAACACAAGTGCTGGCACCATCGATTCAAAGAACCACTTCCACTCAAAAGGCGCTAATTCCCAACCCGGGTCAAAGACATATTCTTCGCCCTCAGCTGGTTCTATGTACTCCGGCCAAATCCTAAGCGACTCAATAGCGGCTGCTCCGAAAGTGAAAGACATGATCGAAACGGTGGCTCCAAAGACAATCGAAAGAACGAAGTTCAAATTCGCAGCTCCTGCTGCCAAGGTTTGCCTTACCCTTGGAGGTGCCGCCTTGGCAGACTTTGCCTTAGAAGAAAATCTGGTTCCAAGCAAGATACCAATTGCGATGATGACCTGGATAACTACCCAAACCCAAACCTGCAGATCGGTTCTGGTGATGTCATACACAACCAGTCCAAAGATGATTGCGACCGCGGTAAACAAAATTGGAATGGCATAGCCAAGACCAAGAGCTTTCTCCGATTCGGACATAACCTGCTTCTTGGCTTGCTTGACGGTTTGCTTTCTGTAAACGAAAGCGCGAAGCAAGATGTAAATCACAAGGATGGTTGCCAAGACAATTGGAATATAAACGTCAAATAGGCGAACCAGCAGATTTGTGTTTTCGTTGCCAAAGAAACTAAAGGCATTCAGAAAATTGCCGATGGCGTAAATCGACCCACCAACTAGGGAAATCACCACGGTCAGGTTGGTGAATCTGTGGGCAGCACGAGGAAGCGGTGCGTCGATTCCAGCAAGTTCTCTGGCGTGCAGGGACAGTTGCTGTCCACGAAGAGATAGTAGTCCGAACACAACTATTCCAACTAGATATAGATAGGTCGAGAGCTTCACGGCCTGGGTTTCCCCAAGATACATGCCCTGGCTGTCGTAAATAGGGAAAACAAATAGATCTGAGTATAGGGCGAACATAAACAATGTCCAGCCCACTACAAGGCCAATAAGAGGTGTGAGGATTGCTTGCTTAGATAGTTTGGTTTCCATATCTTTAGCCTACGCCTGAGCCATAAACTTAACCCATGATTGTGGTGATTGGCGAGGCTCTTATTGACCTAATTGAGAGTAAAGCCGAATCTGGCAGCTACCAAGCGGTAGTTGGTGGAGCAAATGCCAATGTTGCCATTGCCCTTGCCCGTGCCGGAACCCCGCAACAACTTCTTGCAAGAATCTCATCTGATTCTTTTGGACAGAAGATTAGAACTCGACTGGAATCGAACGGCGTAGGTCTTGACTACGCAATTGACGCTCCTGAAGCAGCGTCTCTTGCTATTGCCTCAATTGGTCCCTCGGGTGGAGCAAAATACTCTTTTTACGTTGAAGGAACTGCTGACTGGAACTTCACCGGCGAAGAATTACCCACCGCAGCCAAGCTTTCAGAGATTGGTGCCAAGGCTTTGCAGTTTGGCTGTTTGACTATGGCGTTGGGGCCAGGAAACATCATCATCGAATCCTGGGCCAGCGAGTTTTTCAAAGCTGGTTCGCTTACCTTGTCGCACGATATCAATGTTCGCCCAGCCCTAGGTTTTGATGCAGCAGTTGAACGTGAAAGAGTGGAGCGAATCAATTCCATTTCGCACATCGTGAAAGCCTCTGACGATGACATCAACTGGCTCTATGGCTTAGATCCTGGATCTAGCGTGGATGAGATTGTCTGGGGCTGGATTGGCCAGAGCGAGCAGATTGTGTTTGTCACTCGAGGTCCAGATGGCGTAGGTATTTACCGCAAGAACAGTGTGCGAATTGACGTTCCTTCCCGTGCGGTAAAGGTGCAAGACACCGTGGGCTCGGGAGATACCTTCTGCGCACACATGCTCAGTGGACTGTTAGTTATTGATGCTCTGGGGGCAGCTCCGGATCAAAAACTTGCAGCAGTATCAAACGATCAGTTGGTTGTAATAACTCGGATGGCAGCTATAGCTGCCAGCATCACCTGCGAAAGAGTTGGGGCAGAGCCACCAACTAGTGACGAACTAGCAAGGGTTGTTGCTAGCGCTTAAAGGGGCAGTGCCTGCACTCCATCGCGCAGCATCGCTCAAAGTTTGAAAGCTCTTTAGCCGTAAAGACAAAGTTGCCAGTTACGGGATCTTTGTAGCCGGGTTGATCTAGTGCCATTGCCAATTCGTGACGACGCAGCATTTCTTCGCGCGCAGGGTGATCTTCTGCCAGTCTCTTTGGATGAGGCAAGCTGAGTGGTCTGCGGGTAGGAGTTGGTCTAGGCATAGAACCTAGACGCTATCTTGTGCCAGAACCATTTCTGCGTAAGAGCGCGTTGTGTCGCCCGATCTTGTTCTCTCCCAGGTCAAGCTGAGCTCATTTAGGACTTTGGTTCCATAACCTGGGGTAGCACCTTGGATAAGTGCCTTGCCGTTATCTGTTACCTCGACACTGAACCTAGTTGGGTCGAGTTGGTTGATAGTGACTTTTACTTGGCTAGCCTGGCCGTGCTTGATGGAGTTTGTTACCAGCTCCCGAGCCAGCTCAATTGTTGCCTCGCAGGTCAAGGGCTCCTTTGTGATTGCTGCTTCTAGTTCAGCTGGAATCTCGATTTCAACTTCGACACTGTCTGCCCATAGTTCTTTCACTTGGTTGAGAACCGCTATCAAGGTCTCGGATTCAAGTCGGTTTGGATTGTTTAGTTGCTCAAGAGCAGACTCGATGTCCTTTTGAACCTTGGCTAGATACTCAGGCGTTGGGTTGTTGGTTTGAGCCATGCCCATCGCCGAGGCGTAAAGTGCAGCCTGGATGGGGCCGTGCAATAGCGCGGCCAATCTTTTGCGGTTTAGCCAAAGTTCCTGAGAGAGTCTGGAGGAAATAACTTCCAGCTGTTTGTTCACTTCCCCCAGTCGCTCTGTGGTCTCTCGGCGTTGCAATTGAACAATTTGGGCAAAGAAAAGAAGTAGTCCTAGGACCCACTCGAAAGCAATCACAGTCGAAATTTGAGTGTTGGTTGTCTGCATGTTTATCAATGGCTTCAAAACAAAAAAGGCGGTCAATGGAAAAGCGTAAATTAGTGGAACTACAAACCAGGCTAAGAAAGTGGGAATCTCCAGTGAGTTAGTCAGAACCTGCATGATTCGACCAAAACCCAATATGAGAGAGAAGATTAGAGACAACACCAATAAGGCAGTGACCGGGGTCTCGAGTAGAACCGCGCTTGAAAAAAGAAGACCGATTGACATAGTTGCTGCCCATAAAGGAATCAAGAATTCCCCAAGAATGATTCGTTTTGGAAGAGCCGACTTAACTCGGACGGCAGACGGTTCGCTTTCAAAGTTCAAATCGTCTTGCCCCTCGGCAACTTCTCTACTTAGAGGCCTGACAACTTCATCAGCGGCATTTCGAAGGGATTCGATAACGGCTGATGAGGAATCTGAAGTGAAAGTTTCTTGAATCTTTCCGATGGCAGGCCTTATCAATGTTTCCACTTTGGACGCGAGTTCTTCTTGCTGCTGTTGGACCCGAGCTAACACTCCAGCTGATCTCACCTGCAATCTCAGGCGTTCGGCCGCTAGTAAAACAAGTGCTTCCTTATGCCTTGCATAGTTCGAGGCAACAATCGCGTTCAAGACCAAGGAGATCAAGGTAAACATCGGGCCACCGATCAAGCGATACAGCAACTCCCCTTCTTGAAATTGCCCAGACAAGATTGAGAACTCAAGTAGTGTTACCCCACGAATCAGCCCCGCCAGGGCGAAAATGACCATCAGTAAAGCGGGCCGACTGGGCCTTGGTTTATTGGGCAGAAAAATCCGAGCAACCAATAAAGGAACAATCGTCGCGATGTAACCGATGGTTGCGCTGATGAGTCGATACCCAAAAGTTGAGTCAGATCTTGTTTGATCAAAAATGATTCCGACACCGAAAGCAGGGATCAGGAAAAGTAACAGAACCGGGTTGGAGAGAGCGTATCTAGAGCCAACCTGTTGGAATAACCTCTTGGCCGTGGGGCGATGAGGTTTATACACGTCGGTCACTGATCAGTCGCTACCGCACCAACAGCGCTGAGGTAGGCCTTTGAAGCGGCAATGCGAGCATTGCCAGATCCGTTGGCATCTATTTCAAGTGCTTGAAAAATCCTTGAAATCATTCCTTCAACTGCCCTAACCGTAGTGCCACGAGTTTCTGCAATTTGACTGTTGGACATCCCTTCAGACATCAGCTGCAGCACAACCAATTGGCGTTTAGATAAATCGGCAAGTGGTCTTCCTTCAGCTTGGTCATGACGAAACCTGGAAACGCCTTCTTCTTTCAAAACTGCATTGACCGCATCCACTAGTTCTTTGGAATCAACGAGCTGTGACTTACGAAGATATGCCTGCGATTGCTTTACAGCTTTCGCGTCTTTCTTGGCAAATCTTGGATCTGGAAGATTAGTTAGAAAGACAACACCGATATCGGGTGACTCCCTGGCTAGGTACTCAGCAAAATCAAAACCATCAGGTCCAGAACCTAATTCAATGTCCACGATGCAAGCATCGGGATCCACCGCCTTACAAGCACGCTTGGCATCTGATGCGTTGGCAGCGGTTGTGACATTGAAGCCAACGGCTTCTAGGGATCTAGCAATTAGATCTCGCAGCAGGGACTCGTTTTCGACCACGACAAGGGTTCTTGGTGTTGGCACTAGAACCTCAGTTTCTGGATTTGTGGACTGAATCCAATTATGACCCGACGAACTTTTTCAGGCAATAAAACATGGTGATAACCGAACATTAGCCCTACAAGACAAGGTCTAGGCTTGTTCAATGACCAAATACACAGCTTTAGCCAATGAGGTCTCTTCAAGAGTCCCAGCAGGTTTTCTGTTTGGAGCTGCCACTTCATCTTGGCAAATTGAAGGCTCGAGCCACACCCGAGGTAGTTCTATTTGGGACGATTTTGTCAAAGTATCGGGTGCGATAGTTGATCGGGCCACCGCCGATCCGGCCTGCGATCACGTCAATCGACTAGAAGAAGATCTGGATTTACTTGCCCGATTGGGCGTTGACTCTTACCGATTTTCGGTTTCTTGGCCAAGGGTTATTCCAGGTGGTAAATCTGCCGTTGATCAAAAAGGTATTGATTTCTACGACCGCCTAATTGATGGATTACTCAAGCGTGGAATTAAACCTTCATTGACCTTGTATCACTGGGACCTACCAAGTGAGCTGCAAGCTCAGGGTGGTTGGGCTTGGGAAGGAATCTACGAGCAATTCCAGCACTACGCCGATGTCGTGTCCTCTAAGTTTGCCGACCGGGTCTTTAGTTGGGCAACACTAAATGAACCTTGGGTGGTTGCTTACCTTGGTAACGCTGCTGGTATTCACGCACCCGGAATTAAGGATCCTGCGACCTCTCTTGAGGTCGCCTACCGTCTGATGGTGGCAAGCGGTAAGGCTATCGATGTTCTCAGATCAAACAAGGCAAACAATCCTGGAATTGTTTTGAACCTGACCACGATAATTGCTGACGATGACGAGATAACCGACGCTGCAAGACACATCGATAACTTACAAAACAGGTTCTGGTTAGATCTACTAGCCGGTCGAGGAATCACTAGCGAAATCAAGGACTCAACAGCCAAATACACCGACTGGGACTTTGTCACTGACGATGGAATCAAAGCTGCAGCTAACAAGATTGATTGGATGGGAGTAAATTACTACTCCCCGATGCGAGTGGCATCGAAGCCAGCCGCTGGGCCAGGTCACATCGTTGGACAAGTGCCGGCTCTGTTTCCAGGATCTCCACCAGTGCACTTCGTTCCACGAGAGCCTCAAACAGATATGGGTTGGGAAATCCATGCACCTTCTCTTACTTCCACCCTGACCCGAATTGCTAAGGACCTGCCTGGAGTGCCGCTATACATAACCGAAAACGGCGGGGCTTTCCCCGACAAGCTAGTTGACGGTGTTGTAGACGATCAGGACCGAATCGATTACTACGCCAAGCATCTACACGCAGCCTTTGATGCAATCGAGCAAGGTGCGGATCTTCGTGGGTACTACGCCTGGTCGCTGATGGATAACTTAGAGTGGGCCGAAGGTTGGACCAAGCGCTTTGGAATTATTCGAGTTTCCGAAAATGACCTGACCAGGATTCCAAAGCAGAGCTTTGAATTTCTCAAAAAGGTATTTGAGGAAAGAAACTAGCCCTTTACAGATCCCGCTAGCAATCCACGCACGAAGTAGCGCTGGAGAGCAAAGAACACGATCAGTGGAACAACCATAGAGACAAACGCACCTGCGGTTAGTGTCTCCCAGCCAGATCCTCTAGTTCCAACCATCTCCGCCAAGCGCACGGTTAACGGGGCAATATCTTTCTTTCCTCCGCCGAAAGTCAAACCAACAAGTAAGTCGTTCCATACCCACAAGAACTGGAAGATTGCAAAAGATGCAATCGCCGGAATGCTTAGTGGAAAAACCACCTGTCTAAACAGTGAGAACCATCCGGCGCCATCTACCCTGGCAGCTTCGATTAGCTCGCGAGGGATCTGACGCAAGAAGTTGTGCATCAGGAAGATCGCAAGTGGCAAAGCGAAGATGGTGTGTGCAATCCAAATTGGAATGTAAGTACCAGTAATTCCAAGCGGCGGAATTATCACGTCCTCGCCAATCATGAAGCCTTGGGCAAACAGCTGAAGAAGTGGAACTAGCGACATCTGAAGTGGAATCACCTGAAGAGCAAAAATGCTAAAGAAGATAAAGTCCTTGCCCTTGAAATCAAACCAAGCCAAAGCGTAAGCAGCAAACACCGCAATCGTTAGAGGGAAAATTGCTGCCGGTATGGTGATCGCAAAGCTATTGAAGAAATACTGGCTAAGTGGAGGGGTAACGGAGGAGCCAAGAAACAAAACGTTCTGATAGTTTTCCAGCGTAAAGTTTGGGTTCTCAAGAATTGTCCACCATCCGGTTGCGTTTATATCTTTTTCTGGCCTGACAGAGCTAACCAACAAACCAAAGGTTGGAATGGTCCAGAAAATAGCAATGATGATGGCTGCGGCCGAAGCCCAAGGAGAGCTGAAGGCATCTTTCATGCGCTGGCTGCCCTTGGTTAGGTTCAAACCCTTAGCTGCTGTCTTCTTACTCATCATCGCTCCGTTCTATCGAGCTTGAGCTGACGAATGTTGTACCAAATGATTGGCACCACACCCAAGAACAAGATGATGGCCAGGGCGCTACCGGTTCCATAGTTCAGAGCCCTAAAGGTCTGGGAATACATCTCATTGGCAATAACGTTGGTCTGAAAGTTACCGCCGGTCATGGTCCGAACAATGTCGAACACCTTCAAGGTTCCAATGGTTATGGTGGTTAGCACCACCACAATCGAAGACCTAATCATCGGGACTGTAATCTGAACAAATCTCTTTAGCTGAGTGGCACCATCAAGCATCGAAGCTTCTACAACCTCGTCTGGAATGTTCTTCATAGCCGCAGAAAGCACAACCATTGCGAATCCAGTCTGGATCCAGATCATTACGACAATGAGCAAGAAGGTGTTAAGCGGGTTCTCCAATAGCCAGTTAGGTGGAGTGAAACCAAGGGCCTTAGCAACTGCACTAAGTAAACCAATGTCGGTCTTTTTTAGGTTTGGCTCAAAGTCATAAACGAACTTCCAAATAATAGAAGCGCCCACCATGGAAATAGCCATTGGCATAAATATCAGTGATTTGACCGCTGAAGCCGATTTCATCCGATCGGTTAGGTAGGCAATCACTAGACCAATGAAAGTAGAAGCCAACGGCGCAACAATTGTCCAAATAGCCGTGTTGCCTAAAACCTGGAGAATTTCTGGTCTAGTGAATGCCCAAACGTAGTTGTCCATACCGACAAACACTTCACTGTCGGCATCCATGAACGACAAGATCAAGGTTCTTATTGCTGGATATATCAATCCAATAATTAGTAAAGCTAGAGCTGGTACCAAAAAGACGAGGTACTTAACCCACTCTTGAGCTTTGACCGAGGTGCGCTCAGCCAAGACGAACATCAAAAATATAATTGCGGCAAATGCCAAAAGGCCAGATACCAACATAATCAGATTGGGAGCTATGATTTCCCAGCCAGTTTTTCTGGCGACTATGTCAATAGCAAACATTTAGGTCTTTCCCTTGTGTATTGAAAGTGTGGGCCCTGATTTTCATCAGGGCCCACACAATTCAATTACTGGTGTTTCTTGGAATTAGCTTAGCTGGCTGGCCAAGAAGCCTGAATGGCCTCTAGCACGTCAGCATCTGCCTTGTCCTCTGCAACCCAAGCGGTCATTTCCTTCCAGAAAGAACCTGCTCCAACAGCTGCTGGCATCAAGTCTGATGCGTCGAAGCGGAAGGTGGTTGCGTTCTGAAGGATCTCAACAGCTACAGCGTTTACTGGGTCAGCAACGTTTGCAGTGTCTAGACCTAGGTGAGCGGAGAACCAAGTACCAAGTGCGGCCTTCTTGTTGTTCCACTCAGCTGTGGTTAGGTATAGCTGAACAGCCTGTACTTCTGGACGGTCAGAGAAAGCTCCTACGAACTCTCCACCACCCAAAGCTGGCTTGTTGTCAGCAGATACACCAGGGAAGTAGAAAGTGGTAATTCCACCCTCAACGTCAGTGTCTTCTGGGGTAACGATTGTTGCTGCGTAGTCACCCTTTAGGATTCCACCGATGAATGATGCCTGACGGTGCATTGCGCAAGAACCGTCAACGATACCTGCTCCACCATCCTGGAAGGTTGTAGTTGCAATAGAAGCAACGTCGCCTACGTAGTCAGGGTTCTTCAGGATCTTTCCAGCTTCAGCTAGAACTTCGGCAACCTTAGGGTCGTCGAACTTCATTTCGTTGGAAACCCACTTGTCGTAGGTCTCTGCGTCCTGGAAGCGAAGCATTAGGTCTTCCATCCAGTCAGTTCCAACCCAACCGGTAGCGTCACCGGAACCGAAACCAACACACCAAGGCTGAACATCAGTCTCAGCGATTGTGTCAGAAAGGGTTAGTAGCTCTGCCCAAGTGGTTGGGATTTCCCAGCCATTGTCAGCAAAAGTCTTTGGTGAGTACCATACGAAGGACTTTACGTTTGCACCTAGTGGAGCAGCGTAGAAGGTTCCGTCAACGGTTCCGTAGTTCTTCCAGTCTGGAGTGTAGTTAGCGTCTACTGATGCAGCTAGTGCGTCAGAAGCAGGAACCATCTTTCCAGTCTCAACCATCTTCTTTAGAAGACCTGGCTGTGGGAAAATAGCTAGGTCAGGTGCAGTTCCACCCTCAACGCGAACAGGTAGCTGAGCTTCGAACTCCTGGCTTCCGTTCCAGTTGATGGTGATGCCGGTGCACTCTTCAAATTCCGCGAATGACTCTTGGAATAGGTCGGCCTCTGGGCTAACGATGGTTGTGTACATCTCAACCTCGGTACCCTCGTTGCCTAGGTAATCTGCATAGGCTGCGCAGTCTCCAGTAGCGGTTGTATCTTCCGCTGCTGGTGCACAACCCGATAGAGCTAGCGCTGCAACTGCAAGAGTTGCAACACCAATTGCTGAACGACGGCGAATAGTTGCCCTCATTGGTTCTCCTTATTTATCGGTTTGATTGATCAATCAATTTGATTGTTTACGGCCCAAGGGTTGGCCCCCAGGCCCAATCACATCCATAAGGCTAGCCCAGCATTACAAAGCCCCCTCGTTGTCACAGTAACGGGTTGATAACAATCCCCCTGTCTCCCAAAATCCCCGTCAATCCAAAGGTTTGAGCCCATGCTGGCAGTACTGGCCTTTCGTGGGTAGCCCATAATTGGAGGATGACAACAGACGTCGTAGTAGTGGGTGGGGGACATAACGGCCTAACAGCAGCCTGCTATTTAGCCAAAGCCGGACTGAAAGTCACGGTGCTGGAAAGGCTCTCCACCTTCGGTGGAGCTGCCGTGTCTGAGCAGACCTTTGCTGGAGTGGAGGCAAAGCTTTCGAGATACTCCTACCTAGTTTCACTTCTTCCAAAAAAGATCATTGAAGAGCTAGAGCTCGATATCCAACTAGCCCCCAGGCGCTACTCCTCTTATACACCTCAACCTGGAACCAATAAGGGCCTGCTGGTAGACAACCAAGACAAGCTAGCCACTGCTTCCTCATTTGAATCAATCGGGACAAACAAAGACGCAGAAGCTTGGCATGAGTTCTATAGAAAAACCACCTTGCTAGCTAAAGCACTGTTTCCAACAGTGCTTTATCCACTTCCCACCAGATCTGAAGCCAAGGCAAAGCTAAGAGAGCTTTCAGGTAGTGACCAGATCTGGGAAGAGTTCATAGAGCAACCGGTAGGCAGAGTTATTGAAGAAAGCTTTGAATCGGATCTCGTTAGAGGAGTGGTTCTAACCGATGGGATGATTGGGACCTTTGGTTCCAATCTTGATGCAAATCTTGATGTCAACAAGTGCTTTTTGTATCACGTGATCGGTAATGAAACCGGAGACTGGAACATTCCCATCGGCGGTATGGGTCAAGTCAGTGACTCGCTATACAAAGTAGCAAAGCAACTTGGGGTGACCTTGCTCGCGGATTGCGATGTGAGTTCCATAAGTGAAGACAACACAGTTGTCTACAGCCAGCAAGGAAACCAGCACTCGATTCGAGGTAAGTATGTCCTGGCTAATGTTTCCCCGACGGAGTTAGAGAAACTAACCGGAGTAGAAGACGTTGTTCCCAAGGCCACCAAGATGGATGGCGCTCAAGTAAAGGTGAACCTTTTGTTGAAGCGCTTACCCAGACTCAAAGACCAGTCCTTGGACCCGGTAGCCGCCTTCGGTGGAACATTTCACATCAACGAAAACTACAGCCAGCTACAAAATGCCTTTGAACAAGCCTCCAATGGTGAGATACCTAATCCCTTGCCTTGCGAAATCTACTGCCACTCACTTACTGACCCAAGCATTCTTTCCAAGGCATTGCAGGAGCAAGGGGTTCAGACACTAACGGTTTTTGCCCTACATACCGCACACGCTTTACTTGATGGCAAAGACCAAGACGAAATGCGAGAAAAACTCAAGCAGGCAGTGCTCGCCTCTTTGAATTCAGTTCTTGCAGAAAACATCGAAGATCTTCTGATGAAAGACGCCAATGGTGATCTCTGTATAGAGTTAAAGACCACCCAAGACCTTGAAGATGTTCTCAGGCTTCCTGGAGGAAACATCTTCCACGGAGCACTTGCCTGGCCGTTTCTTGAAGACGGCGAATCACAAGCTACCGCTGCGCAAAAATGGGGAGTGGAAACCAAAAGAGAGAACCTTTTGGTTTGTGGGGCAGGAGCAAGACGAGGTGGCGCTGTTAGCGGCATTGCAGGTCACAACGCCGCGATGGCAGTTTTAGAAACTATTGGCTGATTTGCCTTTTTTGTTTGCTTTGTACCACTTATAGGTCGAAGAGATACCGTCTTCCAAAGAGATTTTTGCTTTCCAACCCAAATCAGTAAGCCTAGAAACATCTAGGAGCTTTCTTGGGGTTCCATCTGGCTTTGATGAGTCCCATTCGACTGTGCCTTCGAAGCCGACAATTCGCTTAATCATTTCTGCTAGTTCCTTGATTGAGACATCTTCTCCAACTCCAACGTTGATGGCAATGTCGTCGTCATAGTTTTCCAATAGGAAAATACAAGCGCTACCCAAATCATCTGCGTGCAAGAACTCTCTTCTAGGGGACCCCGAGCCCCAAAGTGTTACCGAACTGGCTCCACTGGTTTTAGCGTCATCGAACTTTCTAATTAGGGCTGGCAGAACGTGAGAGTTCTCAAGGTCGAAATTGTCACCAGGGCCATACATGTTGGTGGGCATCGCAGATATCCAACGGTGGCTGTACTGGTTTCTATAGGCCTGAACAAGCTTTAGCCCAGAGATCTTGGCTAGGGCATAGGCCTCGTTGGTTTTCTCAAGCTCTCCAGTTAGCAGGTACTCTTCCCGAATCGGTTGCTGGGCAAACTTTGGATAAACACAGGAAGAGCCAAGAAAAAGAACTCTCTCAATTCCTGCAGCATGAGCCCCGTCGAGAAGGTTGGTTTCAATCTGAAGGTTTTGAGACAGAAACTCCACAGGATAAGTGTTGTTGGCCTGAATGCCCCCGACTTTGGCTGCAGCAATAATGACCGCATCTGGTTTTTCCTTGGCTAGGTATGCAAATACTGCAGCTCTGTCCAACAGGTCGAGCTCAGCTCTTGTTTGACCCACAAAGACGTGCTTTGATTCTTTTTCGATCTGTCTAACAGTTGCCGAGCCGGCTAAGCCACGATGTCCTGCCACATATATTTTCATAGTTGCGATTTGCGATCTGCGATCTTTTCGGTGAACCAATGGGTTCTTCTTTTGCGTAAAGGCTTCACTTGCTGGATGGTAGGCACAGCCTCATTATCTTCTGTATTGCCATTTTTTCTGGCGCTGTCTCCCGGTAAACCCAACTCAACTCGGAGCTTCCATAATGAAACCAGAAGTAGGGCAAAGGCTATAGACCCGATTAGCAAAACGTAATCTGGGGAAAACCAAAAAACCGTCCCAGCGGGAGGGACTTCTACCCACCACCACTCAATTATGTCATTTGTTCCAAAGCCCGTTAGGTACCTCTGCATGTTGCTTCTTAGCGCGATTAGTTGAGCGGCCACTAGACCAAAAGCAATTAACCATACCTGAGCTCGAGATAGCTCAAACCCAGACTTATCTGACCTTCGATACATCGAAGCGGCAACTAATAATCCCAGTAGTGGAAGTAGGTACCGTGGTTGTACAAATTGACCTACTAATAGACCGCTTGCTGTAAGTGCTGCCATCGGCACGACAATCAGTGACAAAAAAGTTAAACTAACTGCGAACCCCTGTCGGGAATCAAAATATTTTATTGCACCAAAGATAATTGATGCATAAATTCCAAATGCAACCGCCCAAACTGTCGAAGGCATTAAGGTGTCCATCCAGCCGAGGCCCTGAGACCCAAATATACCGACCCACAGGTTTGGAAGGTGTGCTAAGTTGAGGAAAAATTTCCCTATTGTGGTCACCTGTAGACCGCCTCCTGGGGTCCCCACAATTGTTAAGCCTGTATTTCCCGCTGTTAGAAAAAACGTGGCCGCAATTGCAAACAGAAGGATAACAACTGCTAAAGAGCGTAAATTAATCATCTCTCGCGTGTAGGAAATAACTAAAGCTACCCCTATTGAAACCAAAATATAGAATGCGGAATCTGGCCTGCTACCTGCTGCGATAAATGCACTAAAAATTGCTAGTCCTCCGAGAAGCCATCGTGACTTAACTTCTTTTATTGAGAGGAAGCCCGCTAACGCAGAAAAAAAGACCAAGACGGAAGGAGATGCCCATGAAGATGGGTTGGTGCTTGGGATTATAAACAACCCCAATGGGACAGAGGTCGCGATGATACCCACCAGGGGGACACGGCGCAAATGTCTTGGAAGAGCAAAGATTACAAACGCAAATAGTAAAATCGCTAACGCGGTATTGAAAAATCTTATGGCTAGGACAGATGCCACTAAGTCATTACTGGCGAACCAGCTGTTTACCCAGTAAAAAAGATTCGGGTTTTCGCCTCTGTTCGTACGAGCGGTTTCACCCAAGGCCTCGGTCTGCTCGCAATACCCACTTTCTTCAGATCTACCCGCAAAACAAAAAGAATTGCTCTTCAATGTTTCACGAACTAGTACATTGGCAGGCTCGGAACCCTGCTCGCAGAGTCCTTCACGAAGACCCTGCCCACACCAAATACTCACATTATGGTAATCATCGTCTGGAGATGATCCGATTGGAGAAGACAGCCCCCAAGAACCGATTGACACAAAAGCGGAAACCATGGCGATAACAGCCCAGAGGATGGTTGATTTCTTTGTCGTCAGTGACACGCTCGAGATTTGTTGTGAGCGTGATTTACTCTTTGACATAACTGTTGCCTGCCCCTAATCTGCTGACGTGCTTTACTGTGCGAGCATCTTTCAGCTTGAGTCAAAAGATAACACAGTACTTTATGAAAAACAAAGGAATCAACTCCGATGTTAATTGAGAAAGCCTTAGAACAATACGCGCTAAATAATCAGATTAACGAGACTACGCACCTGGCACTATACGCTGGTTAGTAATACCTGCTAACAGTGAGGCCGTATCACATTTAAATCTTCCAGAAATTTGCATCTATTCTGTAGTCGTCCACCAAACTATCGCTTAGTTGTGATGAGGAAATCACAAGTGCTTCGGAGCCCGGCTCTAAGGATAGAATTCCGTTGGCATACCCCCCAGGCACATAAAACGCATCCATCGATGAGGCGCCTAAATCTGCGGTATGAACTAATTCGTCAGGATTAGGGTTAGACCAGTCCCTCACCCTTACAGCACCAAATCTAATTCGCCCAACTAAGGTTACAAACATTTTCTCTTCTACTTCGTGACCGTGCCAACCTCTAAAAGGTTGGCTGTCAGAGTTTCTAATTATATACACTCTTCGAAAATTGGACAGATCTAAGGGGTTATTGTAAAAAAGAGACCCTCTATCGTCTAAATGAGCTACACCTTTTAGGATTACTGGAGATTGCGCCATGCTTGTCCCTTTGTCATTTTGTCTGTTGAATCATGAATGTCTCGTAGTAACCGGTGGCGACATTTGAGAGTCGCCTAGGGTTGTATCTCTGTTCAATAACAGCATAGTTTTCGAGTCTGGCTTGATTCACGTTGAAGTCACCCCGAACAATTCTGAGGATTGCCGAAGAAATTGCTTCGGAGTCATTTGGTTTGACCAAAAAACCTGTTTTTTTATCTGTTAACCACTCCTCGGCACATGACGAGTTTGTTTGAATTGGAATGGCCCCCATGGACATGGCCTCCAGCATTGAGGTGGATATTCCATCTGAAAGAGAGTGGCCTACGTAAACTAGCGAAGATCGGAATAACTCCAGAACTTGAGAATGTGATAAAGCTGCCTTTTTGTGAGTGGTGATTTTCATCTTTGTTGATTTTGAAATTTTCTTTGCGGCCCGAATCACTGGCCAGTTGCAACTATATAGAACGACTTCAAGGTCTGAAATTTCTGAACTAATGGAGGTGACTGCCTTTAGCACAACCAAGGCTTTACCCCATTGATTTTCATAACCCTTAATTGCAATTCTGTTCCTTACTATTTCCTTTTCTAAGTTTCTTTCAAGACCCCCAGCAACTGGCATCAGTGGAAGTTTAATGTAGCCAGAGGATAGTTCCTCCGCCAACTTGTAGTCTCTGGTGCACTCTGCGCTGAATCCATCGGCAATTTGAAGAAGTGCTATCAGTTTCTTTCTATGACTAGGGAACTTTGAAAACCAAACTATTTCGCTTCCATAGTTAGTGATGATTAGCTTAGGTTTGCTTCCTCTCAATAGTTGATAGGCTCTTCTGGTTGCGTAGCCAGCGTTCTGAAGCTCGTGTGCATGAACGATTTCGGGCTTGAAGCGAGAAATTCTCCAAGCAATATAGACTCCCCTCAACCAGTCAGAAAGTATCCTGTCGGCCAACCACATAGGTAAAGAAAAGTATCTAGAGAACCACGTCATTGATAAATCTTTTGAATTGCTAGCTCGTTTAGTTATCCCGGATTGAACTTTTCTGTGTGGTGAAGAGGAGATTACTTCAAAAATTATGCCACTTGAATCAAACTGAGCTATCCACCTAGACAGGTGGATGCTGTCTGCCATTCCGACAATCAGTATTCTCATAGGCATTCCCAATAAAATTGTCTATCCATTTGTATCTAAAGCCTAGTGTCTAGTGATTATCCATCTTGATATTTTGCGCCGTGAGAGCTTGAGGCAAGTTGCCAATCTTGCAACTCTTGCTTTTCCTAGCAATGTTTGGGCTGCCTTTCTGATAACTTTGCCTTCATGAGAAAAAAAGCTCTTATCACAGGCGTAACTGGTCAAGACGGGTCTTACTTAGCAGAGTTTTTGATTGGTAAAGGGTATGAGGTTCACGGTTTAGTCCGAAGGGCTTCTAGTATAAATACCCAGCGAATCGATCATCTTTTTGAAGATCTTCACGAAAAGAATCGCTCTCTTGTTCTTCACTTTGCGGATCTCTCGGATGCCTCTCGACTCACATCTCTGCTTTTTTCGATTAGGCCCGACGAGGTTTACCACTTAGCCGCTCAGTCCCACGTTCGTGTGTCATTTGATCAGCCTGAATTTACGGGAGATGTAACTGGGCTCGCCACAACGAGGCTACTTGAAGCAATAAGGCTCGCGTGTCCAGAAGCGAAGTTTTATCAGGCATCGAGCTCAGAAATGTTTGGGGCTACCGCACCTCCACAAAGTGAGATATCAGAGTTTTACCCAAGAAGTCCCTACGGTGCTGCCAAGCTCTATGCACATTGGATGACGCGAAACTACCGGGAAGCGTATGGATTGTTCGCAGTCAATGGGATCCTGTTTAATCACGAATCGCCTCGGAGAGGCGAAACATTCGTTACACGGAAAATCTCACGTGCAGTAGCAAAAATCAAGCTGGGGATTCAGAAGGAACTTTACCTTGGCAATCTTGACGCTCTGCGTGACTGGGGATACGCTCCGGAGTACACCAGAGCAATGTGGATGATGCTTCAGGCGGATACACCCGAGGATTTTGTTATTGCTACGGGGGCGGCAGCAACCGTTAAGGATTTCCTAAAATTCGCATTTGAAGAGGCAAATTTAAATTGGGAAACCTATGTTCGCTTTGATGAAAGATACGTCAGACCGACCGAGGTTGATTCATTGATTGGTGATGCCACTAAAGCCAAGAGCAGTCTGGGCTGGTCTCACACCTTGGATGTGGCAGGGTTGGCCAGCCTCATGGTCAGACATGATATCGAGGCCGTAACAAATAAGTCACACCTGGTTGATGTGCCAAAGTTTTTGTAGCCTACGGGCTTTTGCGTTTTCAATTGTTGGAAGCTTCTCTATATAGAATGGATTTCTCCCAACCAGTTACCCTAAAACTCGAATCTGTCACTTTCTCAAAAGCTGTGAACACAAGGTGCCTAGCTCTTGGTCAGTATCCAATCGAAGGGCGGAACCCACAAACTTCAACGCATAGTAGTTTTGCTATTCTTACACTTGTGAATCAGGTAAAGAACCTGGTGTTAGGCCATATTTCAGAGGTAACTTTTTTGTCATGGTATGAAAGGAGTTCGATTGAAGATTCTATTTGTACATGAAGTGAGCTACAGCAAGAAACCTGTTTTTGAAATGCACGAGTTTCCCGAACTTTTGTCAAGAGGCGGACATGATGTTACTTTTTTTGAATTTGACGAAGGAAGAAAGTTTTGGCAAAGAGGTCAATCGAAATTGTCTTCTCGCGTCCGAGGAAGAATTTGGCCTGAATTAGAAATCTTGATCGAGCGACCGTACCAATTGGGAATACCGGGGATTGACAGGTTATTCGCGGTTCTGAGTTCAATTCCAAGACTCTGGTGGCTGGTTAGAAGTCAGAACTATGACGTCATAGTTCTTTATGCGGTACCTACCTATGGGCTACAGACTATTTCTATTGCAAAAGCGTATGGCACACCTTTATTGTTTAGGGCGTTAGATGTCTCTCATAAAATTCGTTCGTCTGTATTCTCCCCATTGATAAGACTTGTCGAAAAGTTTTTGTATAGAAATGCAGGGAGTCTTTCGGTTAACAATCCAGCTATGGCTGATTATTGTGTCAAACTCGCTGCGAGGGATATTGTCCCCCTTGTTCATTTACCGCCATTGAGCCTTGAGCATTTTCAGCGGCGAACAAACAACGTCGCCCTCAGAGGAATGTTAGGAATAACTGAAAGCGACAAAGTAATGGTGTACATGGGGAGCTTTTTTTATTTCTCTGGTCTTAATGAAGCATTACGCTCGTTCGCTAGACACGCACAGACCAAGAGTGATTTGAAGTTTTTGCTGATTGGTGGGGGGGAACAAAGCAGTGAACTTCGCGAGTTAGCAAAAAATTTGAAAATCGCAGATAAAGTAATTTTCACGGGATTTGTTTCCTACTGGGATCTGCCTGATTATCTGTCACTCGGTCACGTTGCAATCAATACGTTGACTCCATCTTTAGTAGCAAACACAGCTTTACCTAACAAGGTTTTACAATATCTTGCGTCCGGTCTTCCGGTAGTTAGTACAAGACTAAATGGTTTACGGTCGTTATTTTCTGAATCAACTAGAGTCTCCTGGTGTGCTACATCTTCAGAGGTCGTGGATATCGCCCAAGAAATGCTTTTTGATGATTCATTTTTGCCGACTAAGCAAGAAGCTCTGGCAAGTATCAGCAGTTTAGAAAGGTTTGACTACAAAGCAACATTGCGGGTTTTCGAGTCAGTTCTTCTCGAGCTGGGAAAAGTTTCTCCAACATTTAAGCTGAAGTCGTAGGTTGTTGGGCGAGACGTTTGTCTTTGCTTTTCCTAAGTGATTTATGGTTGCGGAAATCACTTTAGATCCAAAGTTCCGACTCTGTTTGTCAAAATTCAAGCAGGGTCAAAAATGTTTATACAGGGTAGTAGCTCATCGGGAATGATGGGAGAATTACTTTCTAACTCTTAGGCTCTGGAACGGACTAATTAGAGTTTCACAGATTTGCCTCAACTCTTTTTTTAGGCCTTCGTTCATGACATTCCACAGAGTGTAATCAGCCCGATATTAACTGATCAAGGTTTAGTCTCTAAGCTTGTATTTAACCCCAAGAATTTTTGGCGACAAGGCCTTTATTGCCAAACTCTATTTCATCACCCGCGAGGCTTTTTTGTCATTGGCTTTTCTCCTAAGGCTCTCGATAAAATTTTAAGGATGAGCTTCTTACAGTGCCATTAGTTTTACTTGCTATAGTAGGGTGAAATCTTTTTTTGAAGGGTGCTTCTTTTAGTGATTGTCAAAGGCTTAGATCAACTTGTTGATAGACACCTTGGTGAATGTGCACTTATTTTTGGTGCCGCTCCCAGTCTTGAGTTAGTTTCCGACCACAAACCAGGCGTGGGAGTATATGTCGGCGATTCGATGCTAAGAACCAATCTCCGAGCTGCAGAGCGGTACTATGTTCGCGCCACTTATGGCTACCCAAATCTTTTGAGAAAAAGAGACATCCGCGAGTTGGAATCACTCATGGCTAGGTGGGTTTTGGCTGAGTCAGTGATGGAATCGAGTACCCCCGTCAGGGAGCTTTTAGAGAATTATCAGCCTGGTAGCGAGAAGGTCGCGTACGTTTTTGATCAAAGGCACTTTAATGGAGTCAGCTGCAATCCACCGGCAAATTGCTGCCAAATTCTAGTTGATGAAGAGAACCGACAAAAAACAATCCAGGAATTACTTGTTGCTTATTCTGGCACTACCACCAACTACTCAACGGGATCGACCGTAGCTCTTCACGCATTTAGCCTGGCAATCATTCAAGGTTGTAAGGAGATTCACATCGCTGGCGTAGAGATCCCAAAGCTCGAGGCTGGCTACACATACGCGAAACTGGCTCTGCCTTTTTGGAAGAGAGTGTCCCGAGGTTTTTTTGACTACTTTTTCCACACCTACGCAATAGTTATTTCGGAACATTTTTTGGGCAACGTTCTGAAGAGGCTGCGACGCTCTTTGCGATTAGGTCCTAGGCAAATCACCGAGCCTTCTTACTCAGTTTTTCACAGTCATTTTGATGAAATCATAAATGACTTTGTGACGATTGCCTCCGCAGCCAAGGCCGTCGGTTGCGAAGTTTTTATCTGTTCACATACCTCAAATCTTCTTGGGCTTGAAGGGTTGAAAAAATGTCCCCTCATTTAAAATGGGGGACTAGAATCCTTAGGATTATGAAACTCGCGTATACGAAATCACTACTCACCAGGATATACTTTGAAGTTACGTCGGACTAAGTGGGCGTGTTTGACTAAATGAAGAACAAAAGCCCTGTGTCTGCCGTAGCGGTCATTATCTGCACTAGGAATAGGCATCATGAGATCACTGGGCTACTCGAAGCTCTGAAGTCACTTGGCACTAAGCCGGAGATTGTGATGGTAGTTGATTCGAGTGAATCTCCCACCTCGGAACTTATACAAGCCAGAGTCCGCGAAATGGCAGGACTAAATGTTGAGTATGTGCGGGCTCTTTACGGAGCGCCTCATCAAAAAAACGTTGGTATCGAAAAATTACTGGAGTATGAAAAGAACACTGGCCACTCGTTCGAAGTTGTAAGTTTTTTAGATGATGACATCATTCCAGGACCAGACTATTTCAAAAACATTATTTCACTTTTTAAAGAGAATCCGGAGATTTTCTGTATTGGCGGATTTGACTCGGGTCTACCCGCTCTTGGCTTTCATCAAATTCGAAAGTTTCTTGGTCTCACATCTGACCGGATATTCGTTATCCTGCCGAGTGGGCTCACCGTAGCAGGTAAACCCGTTAAGCCAATCGTCTATTGTGACTGGGTTCCCGGTGGAATGCAGAATTTTAGAAGACATGTTTTTGACTTACACCGCTTTGACGGAACTATTCGAATACATGGTGACGAGGTTGAATTTCAGCTTCGAATGGAGAAATCCGATTTCGGAAGGATAGCAATCTCCAGCCTCTTGCCTGTCACTCACCTAGCTTCCACTTCCGGAAAAACTTCAGAGAGGTCTTCTACTTTTTATCTGGACGGATTTCGTTGGAAACTCTCGGAGACATATCCAGAAAGGTTTTCTCGTATTCACGTTTTGCTGGCCACTTTCGTCCTATTAGTCGCAGAGGGGGTGGTGTCTGTAGGCACTGGGTCTAAAGTTAGGTTTGGCAGGTTTCTTGGTCACTTGGACTTTCTAAGAGCGCTTCTCGCGGGCATGCCCTTAGAGGAAAAAGTAAGCCATTCTGGCTCAGGTCCACGCTCTGAAGCGAGAGAACTATGAATCAACAACTCGTGCCAAAAATTGCAGTGATTATTGCCACTTACAAACGCGAAGAGAGTCTAATAAAGGTTTTACATGCATTAAGAATCCAGACTCGGAGACCGGACATTGTTGTAATAGCCGACGCAAGCGAAGAAAGTACGTTGGAAAAAGTGATCCATACGGTATCCATGAACATTAGACTCCTACGATCACAAACCCCTTCGCTGACTGTTCAGAAGAATCTTGCCCTTCAATACCTTGAAGATAATTGGGATGGAGATTTTGTCCAAGTACTCGATGACGACACTTTCCCGGAGGAGAATTACTTAGAGATACTTAGTGACTTTCTGCTAGCTAATCCAAAAAGTGTAGGCTGCTCAGGATTTTGCACCGCGACCGACCAGGGCGGTCTCGCTTCAAAGTACAGGCAGGTAAAAGGCTTAGAGAGACTAAAAAAGATCGTGTTTTGGATTTTTGGTTTGGAGTCGTTCAAGCCCGGTTCCGTAACTTGGGGTGGAGTTGGAATATTTGCCAAAATGGAAGATGGAATTTGCCAAACTGAGTGGCTACAAGGTGCTTCAATGTGGCGGTCTTGGGTGTTTAAACACGAGAAATATCGCCCGGAACTTCTAGGCTCGGCTCTGGCCGAAGATTTGGAATTTTCCCTGAGGGCCTCTGCGTACGGAAACATGTACGCTTTGTCCGACGCCCACCTACCTCACGAATATTCCGAAGTAAACCGGCCTAATCTACCCCTGCATTACCATCGGTTTGCGCGAAACAGATACTTTATATATTTAAATCCATCACAAAAACGCTTTAGAAAAATTGGATATTACGTTTCTACTTCTTTTTTGAGTCTGGTGATTTTACTTCAATCCTTTTTTTCAGGCAAGGATTTCTCAATTATGCTAAAGTCGAGCGTTGCTCTAATTAGGGGGATGAGAGATGCGAGGTCAAATATTCCTCCCCTTTAGATGTTTTCGTAAAATACCAATTTGGGCTTCATAGATGAGCGCACCCGAGGTCGAGCTGTTTGTTGTTTCCCATTTAGACTCGCTTCTTAATCAAATAGAAGCAGGACGCTCGCTAGTCCCCGTAAACCTGGAGCGGTTGAACATCTCGGCAGAATTTCGAGGCAACTACTTGGCAGAGAGTCGGTTATTTCTTTCAGATCTCCCGTCTAAGTCAAAGGCTAAGGTGGTCGGAACTCTTTCTGCACGCTGGGGTGAAAGGTTTCCGAGCTTGCCAAGACTTGATGAGTTGCCTATTTTGTTGAGTTCCTTACCGCCAAATAGTTTTTTTGCCCCTCTGATCACGCCGATCTTAGGAAAACTGGGCCTAAAAGCATGGCTGATGCTGCAGGAGGCGGATCACCCAGGTATTTCCAATCTGCTTCGCCCCATTTTTGTTGGTTCGATTCCCAAATACAGCGGTGGTCCCTCTATAAAACCAAAATTTGGATACGCGGTTTTGGGGGGTCAAATTGTTCTCCAAAGACATGATTTTCTAAAGTTGACCGAGTTTATGAAATCAAACATCTACAGGGTTGTGAATGAACACGGACTTCACCCTCCATTCAAGTATGCCTGCTCCGACTGTGGTTTAGAATTCACCCATGGAGTTGGCCGGTGGGAGGACTCTCGGCATCTTGGATTTCTTGCTGAAAGATTTCTGGCATCGTTCTTTATTGTTCATCCAGAGCTCGTTCCAACGACGATTTTGGGTGATGAGGCAATTGAAGTAAAGTCAAAAAATGCGCTGAGAGCGGGTTTACGTCTTGGCTATCAGCTATTTATGACTATTCTTCTCAGGGCCCGAATAAGGTACTTCGGAAGATGTGTCCACTAACAGCAGGAATTAGGTTAAAAACTCGCATCTATTTATTGGCGAGAATTGTAAAGAAACGATGATGCTGGCCAGGAGTATTTTTTCGAAGGTGGCATAAGGACGAGTTCGAAATTGGGAAACTCGTTCTGTTTAGAGTTAAATACTTTCCACTCATTTTGATGCGTTTGGGACTAGGTGTGTGTCACTCTAGGAACAACGGGGAAATTTTGTTTTCAAACATAACTAGAGCACTTGCAATCGCCATGTGCATGTCCAAGTACTGGTAGGTTCCTAGGCGGCCACCAAAAAAAGTATTTCGCTCCTGCTTCGCTAGCGTTCGGTAATCGTTTAGTTTCTGACGATCGTCAATTGAATTAACGGGGTAGTATGGCTCGTCTTCGGCTTCTGCCCACCTGCTGTACTCCCTCGCGATGATAGTAGTTCCATTACTCATTTCGCGTTCTGGGTGCAGGTGCCTAAATTCATGAATACGTGTGTAAGGCACCGACTCATCCGCGTAATTCATGACGGCACACCCTTGCGCATCAGCTACAGGTATTCTTTCCATTTCAAAATCAATTGTTCTCCACTTTAGACGCCCGAATTTGTAATTAAAGTATCGATCTATGGCGCCAGTGTAAACTACCGGAATCTCCGATTGGCTTACCCACTTGCTGTCGAAAAAATCGGTCTCTAATTGGACATCGATGTGCGGATCTGAGAGCATTCCGTTGAAGAGCTCCCCGTACCCCATTGTGGGTAACCCTTCGTATTTGTCTGAGAAATATCTATTATTAAAGTCAAAGCGTAAAGGTAGTCGTGTGATGATGTCTGCAGGAAGCTGGGAGGGTGGCGTTTGCCACTGTTTTTTTGTGTAGCCCTCAATTAAAGCTTTGTAAATTTTTGGACCCACTAATGAGATTGCTTTATTTTCAAAATTAGCCTCAGAGTCCAACCCGGTTCTAAAGCCAGAGGACGCTATGTCGTTTGCAATAGCCCGTCTAGCCTCCTCGGGGGAAAAAGTCTTCCTAAAAATTTGTGAGATTGTGTCCAAATTGACAGGCATAGAAAATACTTCACTCCCAAAAACACTCCAGACCTTATGCTGATAATCATTAAAGTCTCCGAGTCGATTCACGAATTCCCAAACAACGTCATTTGAGGTATGAAACAAGTGAGTGCCATATTTGTGAATTTCTATACCAGTCTCAGCATCCGTATATGAATACGCGTTTCCCCCTACATGGTTTCTCTTGTCTAGAACAAGTACATGCTTCTTAAATTTTCTGGCAAACTCATAAGCAATAGTTGCTCCAAAAAACCCTGCGCCAGCCACTACTAATGATGGGGTTTTCTCAGCTTTCAATTTTTCCTCCGCTATGACTATAGAGCAGATTTCTGCACTCCGAGATACCTGGCAATTGAAGCACACATCTATTAATTGCAGATGGCGTATATTTGATACAGGCTCAAGATTTATACACGCGATGGTTAGGCAATTTAGTGAAGATAGCAATTTCAGCATGGGGTAAATGCCTTACGGAACAATCAATGCCTGATAGTTGGGTCCTGCCTCAATTACTTGAGAGAGAGGGCTTTGTTGTAACTAGCATCCAAGATTCTGAGGCAGATATCTTCGTAGCCCTTGACTACGACCGAAGCTCAGTAAACAAAATTTCTAAAATCGTTCCCACGTCAAGACGCCTGTTGTTTGCTTTTGAACCCAAGGCTGTGAACCCAGCGCAGCATTCCTCAAAAGTCAGAAGTCAATTTGCTCAAACTGTGGTGATGTCACCATTGCAGAGGTTCTGTGAGACAGATCAGGTGTTGACTTTGGGTGCCTTGTTTCCTCAGGAAGTATCGCTGCAATTAGCGCTGAATTCGCGTTCGAAAAGAGAGAACGCAATTGTGATCCTAAATGAAAATAAGTTCAGCTTCGTACCAGGAAACAATTACAAGCTTCGTCAGTCGGCCATGCAAAAACTGGCTAAAGAGGGCTGGAGGGTCCATGTTGGTGGAAAGAATTGGACTCGAGGAGTTTTTTGGCAAGTCCGAGTGCAGTTGGAGAGTCTCTTGTTCGCGATACTTTCCGGAAGCGCTGTCAATCTAAGAAGCCTTAGACTCGCACCCAAGACTTGGTCTAAAAACATCACTTTCCATGGGCAAATTCCTACTGGTTTTGAATTCATGTGCAGGTTTAAGTACGCACTCGTCATTGAAAACGACATGAACTATGTGTCCGAAAAACTACCCAACGCAATTGCTGCAGGTTGTATCCCACTGTTTGTTGGTGCAAATTTAGCTATTCACGGAATTCCTGATGATGTTGCCATTAGAGCAACTCCAGATACTGATGACATTCTAAAAGTTCTTGGAGAGGTCAGTGAGGCCGACTGTCTTGATGTGTTGGGTGCTGGCAAAGAGTGGCTCAGTAAACCTGAAACTCTAGAGAATTTCTCCCATGATGTAGGGCTTGAGAGAATTGTGGCAACAATAAAGAATTTCGCTGCCACATCCAAGAACTACGCTGATTAAAACTCAATCTGGGGTTAGGTAGGGCAGGATATTTTCTAGTTCGATTTGACATTCATTAGTTTGGCTAAGTTTCTGACTTTCTCATTTGATTTTAGAAGCTCTGCGAAGGTTCCCGAAGCCTCGATTCTTCCTCCCTCAAGAAAGAAAACGATATCTGACCTTTGAATAGTGTTTAATCGATGTGCGATCAAGATTACGGTTACCTTTTGTCGCATTCTATCGAGTGCTTTATTTATCTCATTTTCTGACTCAGCATCCAAAGCGCTAGTTGCCTCATCCATTATTAGGAGCTTCGGCTCTGTATACAGCGCCCGAGCCAACCCAATTCGCTGTAACTGGCCACCTGAAAGCTCGTCTTTGCGCTTCCCTATGTCAGTGTGGACGCCGTTTGGTAAGGAATCGATGTAATCCTTTAGGTTAGCGTCTGAGATTGACTTATTCAGCTTGTAGTCGTTTATCTCATCTACTTCTAGGCCAAGGGCAATGTTTTGAGCAATTGTTCCAAATATCATTCCTGGTCGTTGGGGCACATAAGCAAGAAGTCCTGGTTGGCTCTTTATCAGCTCTCTAGGATTCATGTCGTTGACTAGGACTGAACCTGATGTGGGTTCGAGGAGTCCAAGTATCAAGTCAGCAAGAGTAGACTTTCCTGAACCCGAAGATCCAATGATCGCTGCTTGAGATCCTGGTGAGATTTTCAGTGAAATCTCAGACAAGATGGGGCTTTTAGTTTTATTGAAAGTGAAAGCCAATTTTTCTACATCTACAGAAACCGGTGGCTGTTCCAGACCAGTGGCCAGATTTAGGGATTTTAAGGCAATGTTATTTCCAAAGTCCTCAAGTAGATCAAGCGCCGTGATTGCGGGTGGCCCTGATTTTTTCATGACTAAGAGCGCCGACTGTAAAGGCAATAGAGAGGCCGTGAGTCTAAGGCCCCCTGTAAGAAAAATCCCGAGTGTCGCCGCTGAAGAGGCAAAATCCCCGCTGAGTGATTGAAAAAATAGCAATGCAGCGATTGCAATTATTAGTGCAGTTTCAACTATGTACCTAGGCATCCCGCCAAGAACAAACTGTGTAGCAGCGGTTCCAGAGGCCTTCATACGAGAGTGATAAATTCGATCATAGAAAAAATCCTCGCGGCCTAGAATTACAACTTCTCTTAGAACGTCGCCTAAGTCAGATAGTCCAGCATTAGCCTGAACCGTAGTTTTGGCTATCTCGGAACTGGTGCGTTGCATTAGCTTCCCGATAAACAATTGAATTACCAATCCAATGAGACCGAAATAACCTATGGATATTATTGCAAGCAGCGGATTCACCACAGTAAATGCGACTATTACCAATAAAAATAGAGAGCCCTCAGCAACGAGTGTTCCTAGTGAGTTTAGCAATCCATTGAAAGCGCTGGGTGAGCCTGCCTGCACCGAAAACAGTATTTCTTCTCGTGAGTTTAGCCTAGACCGTTCTAAGCCTTGGCCAAAAGCATTTTTTGCTATTACCCTGGCCGCCCTAGCCTCAATCTTTGCTAGGAAGTGAGCCAATTGGTGACTGAGAGTGATCGAAAATATAGCTTTCGCAATAAACATGAGCATGATCAGCCCGGCGATTATGGGGAGTGACTGAGCTGTAATTGCTGGAAAACTGATTGGACCCAATCCAATCTTACGATCTGGATCGCTGCCCTCAGTTAAGAAAAGTGCCATAGATGTTGCAAGAAAGCCAATCGCTACAATACCAGCCAGGTCAAAAAGAGACACTGTTGCACGAGAAAATAGGAAAAAATAGAAATGTACTCTTTCTTTAGGTTTCATAAACCTTAGAGTGCGTTTTACTAAATTTAACACCCTCAAAGCCTACTCTGCCATTGTCCACTCAGGCTTTGGTTTGGCGGAGACGAGAGGATTTGAACCTCCGAGGGGCTTTAAGACCCCTACCTCATTAGCAGTGAGGCGCACTCGACCGGGCTATGCGACGTCTCCGAGAACGTTCTGAGTTTAGCTTATTTCTAAATTTTGAAGTGGTGGCTTAGAAGTTATCTGGAACGTACTAGGGGTTGGACTTTGTGGCGATGACAACCGGCTGATCAAGTTTTATCTTATCGAAGAGCTCATTTGCCTGGTCGGGGATTAGTACTAGTCGACCTTGGTCCGCTCCTCCAATAGGAACGGTCGGGACTGTAGTGAATACCATTTTAGAGCTGTCCACCTGTCGAAGTGCTCTGGCTAGCGTAATCATTGTATCCAAATCAGTTATTGATTCAGATAACTTCATGTTTCGCGCAGCGGCACTAGCAAGGCTGTAAAGAGCAACGGGATTGTTTAGGACTCCGTCCTGTCTAACTTTCTCAAACAAAGACATCAGAAACAATTGTTGATTGGAGATTCGACCTATGTCGGAACCATCCCCGACTCCGTGTCTAGTTCTTAAATACCCTAATGCTTCTTTACCCTTAAGGGTGTGCGTCCCAGCGTCAATATAGAACTTAGAGTAATCATCAGAAATTGGCTGATCAATTACAACTTCAACCCCACCGACAGCGTTTGTCATCTCAATTACACCATTGAAGTCAATCACAGCCAGAAACGGGATTTCGAGCCCGGTTAGTTTTTGAATCGTGAGGTGCGTGCAGGCTACTCCGCCACGAGCAATCGTCCCGTTTATTTGCTGGCGTTCGATTGCCGGAAAAACCCCTCCGTTTGGATTCGGGCATTCGGGAACTGAAACCAATAAGTCTCTTGGGAAAGAAACTACCGTTGCGTTATTTCTGTCTTTTGTGATGTGCAGCAAGATAATCACATCTGCTAACTCGGAGGTTACTTCTCCCTCTCCGTATTCTTCTCCTTGGCCAGCTCTGGTATCAGATCCGATAAGCAAGAAATTGATTGAATCTTCGAGGTCAACTTCGCCCCCGGACAAAATAATATTGTCCTGGTTTAGTCTGTTGTAAATGTCAATAGCCGAAATTCCGGCAGCTGCTAATGCAGCTCCTGCCACAAGGGCCAAGCCCTTGAATGCCCAACGGACATACTTTCTACCTGGAGCTGTTGGCTTTTGATTTCCGTGTCGTGGTGGGAATTTTTTTGGATCAGTAGGAGGCCTAATTACTCTGCGGGAAGACAAGTTTGGCAAATTCTCCGACAACTGACTTCCATTCCCTAGCTAAATCTAAGTTTTTAGTCTATTGGAAAGAGGTAGTTTTTCGGTCAAGCTCT
This sequence comes from Rhodoluna sp., assembly GCA_021741705.1. GTDB lineage: Bacteria > Actinomycetota > Actinomycetes > Actinomycetales > Microbacteriaceae > Rhodoluna. The sequence continues at coordinate 50,722 of JAIOXP010000004.1, forward strand.
GGAAACTCTCAGCTTCTATGGCGGAGGCCGTGGGATTCGAACCCACGAAACATTGCTGTTCACTGGTTTTCAAGACCAGCTCCATCGGCCGCTCGGACAGACCTCCGTAAAGGAGTTTATAGCACTTGCTGGTAACTAGCGTCGCCTAGAAAACAAAAACCCCTCAAGGCCTGAAAGAACCTTCGCAACCCCGTCTTCAGTAACTGATGCGGTGATATCGGTTGCAGCCAATTGGACTTCTTTGGGGGCTTGACCCATGGCAAATGCTAGTCCACCGGAGTTCTTGGCCCATTCGAACATCTCGATGTCATTTCTTCCATCGCCCATTACTAGAACCTGACTTTTTTCGATGCCTAATCGCGAACGCTGCACTTCTAAAGCACTCGCCTTAGTGACACCTTGTGGGGAGATGTCTAACCAAGCCGTGTATCCAATTGCATAACTAACAGATGACAATCCGATCTTTGAAATCAAACCCAAGAATTCATCAACGTCGTGTTCTGGAGACAAGACAACAACTCTGCTAACTGGGTGGTGCATCAATTCATCAAGCGGGGTCTCAAAGTTTTGATCACCAAGAGCATACGAGGGGAAAGGTCGATGAAAGCGGTAGCTTCCATCGACATCTTCTACGGCGAAGTGAGCCTGGGGTAAATGTTTAATTAGCTGTGCCAGCACCTCAGCAGGTTGAAAAGTAATGACGTCCGCGATCTTGAACCCTCTTGGGTGCTGGTTATCTAGCTCAACAGTTACAGCTCCATTTGAACTCACGACGAAGCCTTGTTCTATTCCAAGGTCTCTAACTACGGGGACGGCGTTTGGGGCAGATCGGCCGGTTGCAACAATAACTTCATGGCCTAAGTCCTTAACGCGACTTACTTCTTTGGCAACCTCGGGAGATAGATACCCGTCGTCATGAACTAGAGTCCCGTCGATGTCTAGGCCGATTAGCCATCGGTCACTTGGGGAAAGGTTTGGCATGTTGTATTCGTATTTGGTTTCTTTTAAGCGTTCTTTGGATGGATTAGTTCTTCTCCACCAAGGTATGGCCTCAAGGCAGCAGGGATCTTCACCGAACCATCAGCAAGTTGATGGTTTTCTAGTATTGCGACGAGCCACCTGGTTGTGGCAAGGGTTCCATTTAACGTTGCTGCTATCGCTGTCTTACCGTCTTCAGTTCTATAGCGAACGTTTAGACGTCGGGCCTGATAAGTGGTGCAGTTTGAGGTGGAGGTCAGCTCACGGAAATCTTTTTGCGTTGGAACCCAAGCTTCCGCATCGTATTTACTTGCGGCCGATGAGCCGAGGTCGCCGGCTGCTGTGTTAATTACTCGGTAAGGCAGCTCACAAGCTTGAAGCATCTGCTCTTGAAAAGCTAAGAGTTTTTGATGCTCTTGCTCAGCTTGTTCGGGTTTGATGTAGCTAAACATTTCAAGCTTGTTGAATTGGTGAACCCTAAGAATTCCTCTGGTGTCTTTTCCGTGACTACCGGCTTCTCTTCGATAGCAGGTTGACCAACCTGCATATCTAAGGGGTCCGTCGTTTAGATCGATGATCTCATCTCGGTGATATCCAGCAAGAGCAACTTCACTTGTTCCGGTGAGGTAGAGATCATCTGCTGGAAGGTAATAGATTTCATCTGCGTGCTCGCCAAGAAAACCAGTTCCAGCCATGATTTCAGGCCTCACAAGAGTCGGAGTAATCAACGCAGTAAAGCCAGCCTTAGTTGCAAGATCTAAGGCCAAGTTCATTAGAGCGAGCTCAAGCCTGGCACCCATGCCTTTTAGAAAGTAAAATCTAGAGCCCGAGATCTTTGCGCCTCGTTCAATGTCGATCACGTCCAGTAGTTCGCCAAGAGCAACATGGTCTCTAGGTTCAAAATCAAACGCGGGTTTTGTTCCTACTTCCTTGAGGACAACAAAGTCTTTCTCGCCCCCAGATGGAACACCTTCGTTTACTACGTTTTCGATTTTCCATAAAATCACATCGAGCTCTTCAGAGGCAGTATTTGCTAGTTCATTAGCAGCCTTCACTTTGATCGCTAAGTCTTGAGCGGCTGCTACCAGTTCAGCTTTTTGATCTTTAGAGGCGCTGGAAACAAGCTTGGAGTGAGCGTTTTGTTCAGCCCTTAGAGTTTCAAATTCCGCGAGCGCCTTCCGGCGCTTCGCGTCGGCACCGACTGCTTGGTCAACTAAAGATTCTTCTCTTCCCCTGGCACGCTGAGATGCCTTGATGGCATCTGGGGATTCTCTAAGGAGATTTAGGTCGATCACCCTTCAAGAATACAAGGCAGGGGGCAAAGCGAGTTTAGGTTGCGTGACTAACGAGCTTTGCGAATGGCTTCCAGCCACTTCTTAGCTTCCCCGTATTGTCCATTTGAGTTGTTACCGGATGGGCTTGTCTGCTTCTTGTCTGCTCTAGGATATGAGCCCAAGAAAATGACTTTAGGGCTAAATCTGTGAAGACCAGCCAAAGCCTCACTGACTGAATCATCCAAAACGTGTCCCTCAGCATCGATGTTGAATCGGTAACGACCTAACCTGTCCCCAATTGGGCGTGATTCAATTCGCGTTAGGTTTACACCTCTCGTGGCAAATTGCTCGAGCATTTCAAGAAGCGACCCTGGTCTATCCGTTGGTAGCTCAACAATTACCGAAGTCTTATCAGCTCCTGTTGGTTTAGGTAAATCCCCGACAAGGCCAATTTGAATAAACCTGGTCTGAGCTTGCTTATTCTCACCTATGTTCCTCGCAAGGGTAGTGAGAGTGAAATGGTTAGTAATTGTTGGTGCGGCTACTGCCGCATCCGCGTAGGAGTTATCCAAAAGATCCTTAGCTGCGGATGCAGTTGAAGTTGTTGGAAGGTGAACGTGATTAGGGAGTTTTTCTAGTAACCACTTTCTGCTTTGCGCGTAGGCAACTGGGTGCGTAGCTATTGTCTTTACATTAGAAAGTTTGGTTCCTGGCTTGGCAACCAAGTTGAAGGTAACTGGCACGAAATACTCCCCGTAGATTCGGATTAGTTCTGTTCCAGCTAGGGCGTCAAGGGTTGCTGAGACCCCTCCCTCAATGGAGTTTTCAACTGGAACAACGGCTCGTGTATGTACGTCTTTCAGAACTAGATCTATTGCCTCCGAAACATGATTCACTGGAAAATGTGAAGCCTTTTTGGCTTCTAATATTTTTGATAAAGCAATTTCAGTGAAGGTTCCGGATGGTCCAAGGTAAGCGTAAGTTCTAAATCTTTGCTCGGGTTTATTGTTCATTCCCATCTCCCCTACAATACGCCAAGAAAACTTTTTTAGGGCATACAAAGACATTTATTTCCTGGTAGCACCGAGACTGCTTCGGGCTAGGACGTTCCACAACAGATTTATACTGAAACACTCACGAAAAATAATGGTTCAATAACTGGGAAAATCCACCAGTCATTCCATCAAAGTTTGGTCGCTGTGACTCTTTCGGTCGATTACCCAACATTGCAATCAAGGGCACAACTGAAAGAATCTAGGTGAGAAGCTGCTCGCTGCCGGGTGAAGTCTCGAAAATGACAAGCACGTTTGGGTCGGTGGGGTTTGGCAAAATCGTTGATTCATTAAAAATCAATCGGGTCAGTTTATTTCACATAGAATTGAGGGTGTGAATGGGAAAATAGTAAAAAGTAAAGTAGTAGTAGTTGGTTTAGGATACGTCGGACTTCCGTTAGCGATGGCGGCGTGTGACATAGGGCTTGAGGTAGTCGGGGTAGACATAGACCAACGAAAAATTGACCTACTTAACTCTGGGGTTTCGTATGTCGAAGATGTCGACAGTAGAACGCTTCAAGCTCATCTAAGTTCAGGGTCGTTCCTGTCTTCAACCGATTATTCTGTAGTCGAGGATTTTGATGTTGCTGTAATTACTGTTCCAACCCCCCTTACTGAAGGTCTGCCTGACTTGTCATTTATTGAGGACTCTGCGAATGCCCTCTCCCCATTTTTAACAGAAGGATCGACTGTTATTTTGGAATCAACGACTTATCCTGGTACCACTGAAGAATTACTGATTCCTGCTTTGGAGTTACATTCGAATTTCAAGGCGGGTAAAGATTTTTTTGTGGGCTACAGTCCAGAGAGAATTGATCCAGGAAATAAGGATTGGACCCTAATTTCCACGCCCAAGGTTACTTCAGGAGTGAATTCCGAATCACTCAAGAGGGTGAATGATTTTTACGAGTCCTTAGGGATTCAAACAGTTCCAGTTAAGGGTACAAGAGAAGCGGAGCTTACGAAGCTTCTCGAAAACACATTTCGCCACGTTAACATAGCTTTGGTAAATGAGTTATGCGTTTTTGCAAATCAAATTGATGTTGATATCTGGGAAGCTATTCGCGCCGCTGAATCTAAGCCTTTTGGATTCATGAAATTTCTTCCAGGCCCAGGGGTTGGGGGGCACTGTCTCCCTGTAGATCCGAGCTATCTATCTTGGGCGATTAAGCAGAAAACTGGTTCAACCTTTCAGTTTGTTGAGCTTGCAAATTCCATAAATCGAAACATGCCTAGGTACGTAGTTGAGCGGGCTGCCCGATTGATTCCAGAGCTGCCTTTAGCAAAAGCCAGGGTACTTTTGGTTGGTCTTTCATATAAGCCAAATACAGGCGACGTGAGAGAGTCACCATCTTTAGACATTGCTCGTTTGCTAATCGAAGAGGGGGCCCAAGTCTTTGGGCTAGATGAGCATGTCAATGTGAATCTTTGGCCTAAAGGAATAGTCAAGGTGGATGAAGAGACTAATGAGGTCTTCGACATAATTTTAATTCTCAACATCCACGAGGGAGTAAATCTATCCAAGCTTCTAAATTCCAAGGTGCCGGTTCTAGACACTCGAAACAGTATTGACGGTGCAGATCATATCGAAACTCTCTAAGTCCTTGCTTCTCACCTAAGGTAATTCTGAGAACAAAAGGGTATGTGAAGGCCTATATTGCCGAGGCTTTCAGAGTAATCGATCTTTAGCGACTGAGAGACATACCAATATCTTGAGCCATTATGTTAGCTCAATTGACCGTTCATTCCAATCAGGGAATTGAAGTGATTCTAAGAAAGAGACGATGGCAGGTTGAACTTCTTCTGAATTGGAGGAAGAGACGAGGTAGCAAGGATGTTTGCTATTGATGCTCCAGCTTTTCCAGTTCCGTAGATATAGCTTTGATCAGGTCTTGGTTTTTCTATCATCTTGGAAATACCCTTAAAAATGTCCCCGGCTTCGTTGCTTACCTCCAAAACATTTGGCCCAAGTTCGCGGCTGGATTGGCGGGTACCGACACTAACTGCAGGAGTACCCATAAAACTGCCTTCCCTAATTGCGCTAGAAGAGTTGCCAACCAAACAAACTGTCTTATTCATTAGGGACATGTATTTTTCTGGAGGCAGGTTCTTCACAAATCTAAATTTGGAATAGAAGCCTTTTTCTCTGGCAACACGTATTGAGGTTGACATTTCGGCCCCTCCTGCATCAGAATTTGGCCACATAACGACCGCTGGGAACCCTGTCTTAGAGACTGCTTCCAGGGTGGAGTCCATTTGGGTGCCTGACAAAGCGTACTCGGTTGTCACGGGGTGCTGTAACACCAAAATGAAATCTTTAGACAAATCTATTTCTGCTCCAACACCTTCAAAAAGATCAATTTCATGGCCGGTTTCTCCCCTTGCCAATATCTCAGCAGCCAAATCAACTCTTGGGCACCCGACCCAATGAATGTGCTCTGGATCCTCCCCCATGACTCTGAGTATTTTGGAGGCATGTTCGGTTGCTGGAAAGTGCTTGTGTGACAATTTTGAAATTGCATGGCGAACACTTTCATCAATTGTGCCAGTTAACTCTCCTCCCATCACGTGAGCAACTCTGATGTTCATGTAAGCAGCAGAAATTGCCGCAGGAAGAACTTCGTACCTATCTCCGACCAGGAGCACATAATCAGGTCTTGACTGGTCGTAAACTTGGGCGAGGTCAATCATTGACAACCCAGAGGATCTCGCCATAGTTAGTGGAGTTTCTCCCTCGACGTGCGAAAATGACTTGTAGTCGATGTTAAAGCCATCCCGTTCAATAAGAGAAGCTACGTCTCCAAACCTGTCCAAAAGTGCCGACGAATAGGCTACTATTTCGAGTTGCAAATCTTCGTGGGCCTGAATCTCTCGAAGCGCGCTCTTGAGACTTCCATAGTTGGCCCTAGAGCCAATTGCGGCAAGTATTCTTCTTTTGGTACCAATTACGGCCATTGCAAGGTCCCTAGTCCACTAAGTCTGAAAGAAAGAATCTCTCGTTTATTCTTTTTGATGATAGAAGCTTTTTCCCAATCAAACTCTTTAGAGCCATAGGACTAAGGCCTTCTTCTGATTTTCTGACAGTTACATCTTTTTCAGTAATTTGATGCCCAGAATCAAGGTCATGCGAGGCCACTAAAACACCTTGGAATGTCGCCCGCGTTATTTCCAAACCCGAGAGGTCGTCTTTGTCTAGATTGTTCTCGTTCATTTTCCAAACTTCATTTATTGAGCTAGACATACTCTTGAACGAGTCAGGCTCCATTGCATAAGGGGCGTCACTTCCATACATTCGTGTCGAAAAGGTTAAGTGTTTTTCTATTAACCTAGCCCCAAGGGCTGCTGCGGCAATCGACGCCGCTGGGCCATAGGTGTGATCACTAAAGCCAGCAGTTGAACCATATCGGTCTTGAATTTCCGAAATCACATTTAGGCCCACTCTTTCGGGCGGGCAAGGGTACATGGAAGTACACTGAAGAATTGCGATTTCAAGTTGTCTATTGCCGCCAAGGGTTTTGAATGCGTAGTCAATCTCGGACCAACCACTCATACCTGTTGAGAGAATTACAGGCTTTCCGGACTCAACCAACTTTTCAAGGAGGGGAATGTTTGTTAACTCTCCCGACGGGACTTTATGGACCGAGACCCCAATGTCGTCGAGTAGGTCAACGGCTTCGATTGAAAAAACGGAAGAGATAAATTCGATTCCTATTTCGTCTGCGTGTTTCTTTAGTCCTGACCATTGGAGGGCTGAGAAACCAGTTCTTGTGAAATAGTCACTCCTGTCCTCTTCAGAAAAGTGCCGTGGTCTCCTAGCTTCCGCTGTTACTTCAAAGTCAGCCAAGTGAGTTTGAAACTTAACTGCATCCGCCCCGACCTCTTTAGCTAAATCAATTAGCTTTAGTGCATTTCCAAAAGAACCATCATGGACCGAGCCGATTTCAGCAATTATAGTGTTCGAAAACTTCGTCAAGACCCAACCTCAACTTGTTTTTCGGCCAAACTAAACCAATCTATTGTAGCTTTCAGGCCTTGCGTAAAGTCAGTCTGTTTCTGCCCAGTAAAATAAGTTTCGAATAATGCAGTGTCAGCCTTTGAAGATTTCACGTCACCTTTTCTTTCCGGCAGAAACCTGTAGGGGTGTTTTTTTCCTAGTATAGAGTCCAGCGTTTTTACTATTTCTAGAATAGACACCTGAGAACCAAGAGCCAAGTTTACTGGTGTAGAGAGTTCTACTTTATTCTCAATTGAATGAATTATCGAATCAGTCACGTTATCGACAAATGTAAAATCTCTAGTCTGTTCACCATCACCATAGATTTCTATAGCCTTACCGGCGATCGCTGATTGAATAAACTTGGGTATCACAGCTGCGTACGGGCCATCAGGGTTTTGCCTTGGCCCATAGACGTTGAAGAATCTGAAAATAGTTGCCTTAAACTCGAAAGAGTTGACATACGAGATTATCAAGGATTCTCCCGAGCTCTTGCTCGCAGCATATGGGCTAAGAGGCGCCAAATAATCGGTCTCTTTTTTCGGAAAACTTGGGTTCTGACCATAGACAGAGCTGGATGATGAGAACACAATTCTTTTGCAATTTGCTAAACGCATCTTTTCGAGAACGATTTGAGTACCGAGAGTGTTATTCGAAAATGTCTTCATGGGGTCATTGAGAGATCGCGGAACGCTTCCTAAAGCAGCGAGATGAACAACCACTTCAGTCTCATTGAATAAAGAATCGTTCGTGGAGTTGAGATTTAAAATGTCCCCTTCAACAACTTCCCCTCTAAAACCACTTAGATTTTCACGTTTTCCAGTAGAGAAATTGTCCAAAATTGTTGCAGTCCACGTAGGTCTCAATTTCTGAATCCTAAGTGCTAAGTTGGAGCCAATGAAACCGGCGCCGCCCGTTATTAGAACTTTCAAAACAGTTTCCTTTCCTAGACTCAACACTTCACCATACTGCATATCCGGCTTTCCCACTTTTTAGTGAGTATTGTTTTCAAGAATCATCACGTGGCACTGGAATCTCGACTCTAGAACTCAACTGCCCCAAAGGCCTAATCCTAAGTGCCCCTGCGAAAAATAAAGCAAGTGTCCAAACTCGGATTTTTCACTTGGCACATCCTTATGGGAGATTTGAGTGAATACAACCGCCACAAAGCGTCGCGCCAATAATTATATGAGTTTTGGACAATTTTCCTAATTAACCTGTTGATCACTTATCGCTGAGTTCTTCTTGATTTTTTCTAATTGAAACTCTGCGATGCTTAGGTCAAATTCTGTATCAATATCGATCGAATTCTCAACAGGCATTTCAAACACCAAAGATTGCGCCCCGTAAATTGACCCCCCCATAATAGTTTCATATTTGGATATGGCTATTGACGGCCCGTTCCTGGCATAGAAGACGTTTTCTGAATCTAAAACCTGTGATGTTGATACTCTTGCCAGCCCTTGAGAATCCACCTGCATTAGTTTGTCTGGATGAAACTGGTGTGGAATTTTTTGACACGAAACCAACGAATCTAGCTCTGGTCTAGATCTAAAGAGTTGAATCGCGGAGTCCACATCAGTGGAGGTTCGAGTTGGCGACGTCGGCTGAAGAAGCACAATCAAATCTGGCACGTAGGGACTTAGCTTGTTGAGGGCATCTTGCAGAACTAGCAACGTTGGAACATCTCCTCCTGAAAGCTCGGCAGCTCGCAAGAAAGGCACCTCGGCTCCGTGTAATTCTGATACAGCAGCTATCTCAATGGAGTCTGTAGAAACAATGACTCGATTAACCAATGAGGAATTTAGTGCAGCTTCAATACTCCAAGCAATCAGGGGTTTTCCAGCACAATAGCGAATATTCTTGTCTTTGACCCTTTTGGAGCCAGCTCTTGCGGGGATTATTGCTAGTGTCTCAACCAACAGTTCTGTTTATCCTTCCTTCGTCGACAAAACAGAAATTGAATGTTAAAAAGATAACGAGTATCGCTTGCCCTAAACTTAGCGCAAGTCCTAAGTTAAGAAGCAGATTTTTCGCTTAGAATTGTTTCGACACGGGAGTTTGGTGAAACCAGACTGAGAGGGAGACTTTTTCTAGTCTCCGACCGTCGAACCTGATCTTGGGTAATGCCAGCGCAGGGAGGACACTCACAAATCCCGTGCCCAACTAGATAGGGGCACGAAATGAAAAGAATCGCACCACTCGCGCTAACCGCAGCCTTGATGTTGACTGGATGCGCACCAACCACTCAGGCTCAGGTTGTGACCCTGGTGACGCACGACTCATTTGCGATCTCAGATGAATCAATCGCAGAGTTTGAACAGCAGTCAGGATTCAAGCTCGAGATCGTTAGAGCAGGGGATGCAGGAAGCGTCACAAACCGTCTTGTTTTGACTAAAGATTCTCCTATTGGTGATGTGGTGTTCGGCATTGATAACACTTTCCGGGGTGTGGCCGATGAAAACAATCTGATTGACGGGTTGCTTTCCGAAGTTACCTATTCCGACG
>JAIOXP010000023.1:0-15958 GCA_021741705.1 Rhodoluna sp.
ATCCACGTGAACTGGACCCCACTATGGCGAGCTGATCTAATGCCCTACGGTGGACTCAAATCCAGCGGCATAGGCAAAGAAGGAATTAGAACCACGGTTTCGGAGATGACAGAATCTAAAACCATAATCATGCACGGTCGCGCCTGGTAGAAACGGAGAAAAAAATGACTAAGCCAAACTATGGAGAGACAATTACTCTGACTGTGGCGCAAGCTTTAGTTTTGTACATTTCGAACCAGTACTCGGTTTCTGATTTGGGTAGGCAGCGATTTGTGCCCGCGGCTTTTGGAATATTCGGCCACGGCAACGTGGCCGGACTAGGCCAAGCCCTGGATGAATACCACGATCACCTTCCATTTATGCAGGGCAGAAACGAGCAAGCCCTAGGCCATGCCGCAATCGCTTTTTCGAAGCAAAGACTTCGCACCCAAACCATCGCAGTTACCTCATCGGTCGGGCCAGGCTCCACCAACCTGGTAACCGCGGCCGCACTCGCTACTGTCAACAGAATCCCGCTGCTACTTCTGCCTGGCGATGTTTATGCAACTAGGCGTCAAGGTCCGGTACTTCAGCAGCTGGAAGACTTCTCGCAACCGGATGTTTCCGTCAATGATGCCTTCCGCCCGGTTTCTAAATTCTTTGACCGCATCACAAGACCTGAGCAGTTACTTTATTCACTACCTCAAGCCTTTAGAGTTTTAGCGAATCCAGCAGAAACCGGAGCAGTAGTTATTGCCCTGCCACAAGATATTCAGTCGCACTCTTTTGATTTCCCGCGATCATTCTTTGAACCAAAAGAGTGGAAGATTCGCAGGCCGTTACCAGACCCAACAGATATCCAGTCAATAGCTAAAGCCATATCGGGCTCCAAGAAACCATTGGTGATTTCCGGAGGCGGGGTAATTTACTCCGGCGCAACTAAGGCACTAGAAGCCCTAGCCAATCAAACCGGCATTCCCGTTTCTGAAACCTTTGGCGGAAAAGGATCTATTCAAAAGCCTGGATCTTGGCACCTTGGGGGTATTGGACTCGAAGGAACACCTGCGACCAACAAGTTAGTGATGCAGGCAGATCTGATCATTCATATCGGTACGAGATTGACTGACTTTGCTACGGCGTCTCAGTCAATATTCCAAAACCCAAAGGTGCGGTTTGTTTCAATAAACGTCACTGAGGGTGACGCAATAAAGCAAGGCGCCACTGCATTGGTAGCTGACGCAAAGCTCTCCCTGGAGGCTCTAGCATCTGAGCTGAAGGGATTCCAGATTGATCCAGCATGGCGTGATGAGATAACAACTCAAATGACTGGCTGGAATACCTTGCGAGCTGAGTCAATTGACCCTGACAAGCTATTTGATAAGTCTGACCTGGATGTCCGAACAAATACTGATGCAGTTTTGACTCAGGGTCAGCTAATTGGGGTCTTGCAAGAAAAAGCACAAAATGGCGACATTTTGATAGCGGCAGCTGGTGGACCCCCAGGAGATATTCAAAAGGTGTGGGACGCTACCGACGGTCGCTTTGCACACTTGGAATTTGGCTTTAGCTGCATGGGATATGAGATTCCTGCCGCTATTGGAGTGAGACTAGCTAATCCAGACAAGAAGAACCGAGTGGTTTCTCTAGTTGGCGATGGAACGTTCGTAATGGCTCCAACAGAAATTGTCTCAGCCGCCCAAGAGAATCTCGATCTCACAATCGTGGTCTCTGAAAACCGGGGTTATCAGGTAATTAGACGCTTGCAGATGTGGCGGGTGGGTCACCACTTTGGAAATGAATTCCGCTACCGCGAAGAAGGACCCATTTTGACCGAGTCCGCCGGCACTAAAGACGCACCTCGTCTTGAGGGCAACTACCTAGAAATTGATATCGTCTCGATGGCAAAAGGTATGGGTGCCAAGACCTATCGACCAGTTACAGCCGATGAGTTCAGAAAAGTATTAGACGAAACCAGAAATACCTCCGGGCCTGTAGTAATAGTTGTTCCAACGATCCCCCACGTTAGCCTGCCAGGTGCTGGACTTTGGTGGGATGTTGCTCCTGCGGAAGTATCAGACCAACCCTGGCTCACACCGGCACGAGCCGAATACAACGCTGGATTGGAGACTCAACGATGGCACGGCTAAAGGCGCCTGAACTTCAAAAGCAACTGCGTACCAGCCTCCAAGCGGGAAAGAGCCTCGGCACTTTTATTGGCATACCCAGCACCATTTCTTATGAGTTGGCTGCGCTGGCTGGTTTTGATTGGGTCATTTCCGATCTTGAACATGGCGAGAATGAATTTTCTGATTTAGCGAGGGCGGTAGTGGCATTTGATGGTCCAGTCGTTGCCCGGGTTAGCTCGCCTTCGGCAGAGAATATTTCTCGTGCCCTCGATAGGGGTGCCGCTGGAATCATGATTCCGAGAATTTCTTCATTTGAGGATTTAGATAGCGCGCTAACTGCATTGGATTACCCTCCCAAAGGCTCCAGAGGCGTTGCCAGCTATAACCGCAGCGCATCTTGGGGTGCTGACCAAAAGGCTCTCGTGGAAGCAGATCCAGTTGCCATAGTCCAGGTAGAGACCCGCTTCGCCGTTAATGAAATTGCTGAATTCGTAAAAAACAAGAGAGTCGACGCACTTTTTATTGGGCCATTGGATCTTTCTTACTCGCTTGGTGTGCCAAGAGATTACAGTTCTGAAGTGTTCCAATCGGCCATTGCCTCGGTTCTTGAGAATTGCAGAAGTGCCAAAAAGCCATTGGGAATATTAGCCACATCAGCCCAGGATGCTAAAGCATATGAAAAACAAGGTTTTGATTTTCTAGCTCTGGGATCGGATTCAACTTCGTTGCTTCAGGCCTTCAAGTCTCAAATAGAAGCTATTCGAAACAACTAGCTATGCATACTCTCTTGGCTTCTTCTGGATCTACAAATGGCTGAAGTTGTAATAGTCGGTCTTGGACCAGTGCCTGCCAAGCCAACGCAAGAACTACTAGGATCCGAATTCACTTTCGTTGCTGAACCAACTCCTCAAGATCTAGCAAAAGCTGACGGCGCGATTGTTCGCGCAGAGTTTTACCTCGATAAAACCGCACTGGAATCAATGCCGAAACTGAAGATAGCCGTGCGGACAGGTGTGGGGGTTGACAGGGTAGATCTGGAATCAGCAACCAACAGAGGTGTCTCGATTGCTATTACCCCCGGAGCAAATACCAACGCCGTTGCTGAAGGGGCATTAGCCATGATGCTTTCGCTTTCCAAGAAACTCTCACCGCTAACTGAACTGGTAAGAAAAGATCAATGGACCAGCCGTGACGGGATTGTCCCAGGAGATCTAGAGGGTTCAACCCTTGGCCTTGTAGGGTTCGGACGCATCGGATCCAGAGTTGCCCAACTGGCTCAAGCTTTTGGGATGCGGGTATTAGCTTTTGATCCAGTTGCCGATGTCCCAGAAAACTTGAGAGCTGAATCAATGGATGCCCTGTTGTCAGAGTCCAACATCCTGTCAGTTCACGTTCCTTTAAACGAGAAAACTCGGAACTTGATTTCCAAGAGGGAAATTGAGCTCATGCCTCAAGGCTCCATAATCATCAATGTCGCTCGAGGCGGTGTGGTGAACCTAGACGCCGCCCACGAAGCTCTTAATTCTGGGAAACTTTCAGGGCTAGGTCTAGATTCTTTTGATCCCGAGCCTGCGGTATTTCACGAGTGCTTCAATCACCCAAACGTAGTTCTTACTCCTCACGTGATGGGCCTAAGCCAGCGTGCCAGGCAGCAAACATTTGCCGCCGCCGCCCAGGCCATAAAGGATTATTTCAATCACACTGGAAGTGTTGAGATTGTAAATCAACCGCGAGGAGAAAACTAAATGCAGGTAAAAATCGCTGGAGCACCAATTAGCTGGGGAGTTTGCGAGGTTCCTGGGTGGGGATACCAAATGTCACCGGAAAGAGTGTTAGCAGAGATGAGCAGTCTCGGGCTGACTGCTACCGAATTTGGTCCTGATGGGTTTTTACCGACAGACCCTCTTCAAAAAGCCGAGTTTCTATCGCATCACAAGATAAGAGCCATCGGTGGCTTTTATCCGATCCTGCTACATGATCCAACTAATGATCCAATACCTGCCGTGACAGCTGAGTTAGATTCCTATGAGGCAGCCGGCGCCGAGGTGCTCGTCCTAGCCGCTTCAACTGGAGTTGATGGCTACGACGCAACCAAGCCAGTCTTGACACCCTCGCAGTGGGCAACTTTGTTCGAGAACTTATCTAAAGTTTCTGATCTTGCAAATCAGCGTGGCGTGAAGGCGGTAGTACATCCTCACGTTGGAACACTAATTGAAACCCGCGAGGATATAGAGCAGGTGTTGGCTGGAACAACGATTGGGTTTTGTCTAGACACCGGACATATGTTGATCGGTGGAACGGACCCAGTACAGTTTTCGAAAGACCACTCAGATCGAATCCAGCACTCACACCTCAAGGATGTGAATCTTCAAGTTGCAGAAAAAGTTAGGTCCGGGAAGCTTTCATACTACGAGGCTGTAAAGCAGGGTTTGTATACCCCTCTTGGCCAGGGAGATGTCGATGTCAGATCGATCATCAAGAACCTGATGGCCGCCAATTACCAGGGTTGGTTCACCCTCGAGCAAGATAACGTGGTCGATTCAGACCCGGCTGCCGGCTCTGGCCCAGTCAGTGACGCAAGCCAGAGTGTTCAGTTCATCAACCAGGTGGCTAGCGAGTTCGCTGCTTGATCCTTAAATACCAAACGGCCACCAACATCTCTGCTGGCAGCCGTTTGGTTAGAAGTTACTTACCTTTTACCTGGGTGATTTCGTGGGTTAGAGCCTCTAGCTCTGCTCCACCAGCCATGGCCATGGTCAATTCGTCCAGCTTTACATTCTTGCGCTGGAACTCGTTGATCATTTTTCCTCGGTTGAGAAGGTAGAAGCGGTCTCCAACAAGGAAGGCGTGGTGTGGGTTGTGAGTAATGAATACAACTGCGACACCCCTATCCTTGGCTGAAAGAACATACTTCAAAACGATTCCTGACTGACGAACTCCAAGAGCGGAGGTCGGCTCATCAAGAATTAGCACCTTGGCACCGAAGTAAACAGCGCGGGCAATAGCTACAGCCTGTCGCTCTCCTCCGGATAGGGTTCCAATTGGCTGGTCAGTGTCGCGAAGGTCGATACCCATCTCAAGAAGCTGCTGTTTTGAAAGAGCCTTCATCTTCTTGATGTTCAGCATCCGGAATGGACCCCAGCCAACAGTTATCTCGTTACCGAGGAAGAAGTTTCTCCATACCGACATCATCGGAATGGTTGCTAGGTCCTGGTAAACGGTTGCAATACCTTTGGCAATTGCCTCTCTTGGGGATTCAAAGTCAACTGGTTGACCGTCCATCAAGAACTCACCGGCTGTTGGTTTATGAACACCGGAGAGAGTCTTGATTAGGGTCGATTTACCCGCGCCATTGTCACCAAGCACACAGGTAACTGTTCCAGCTGTGACCTCCATGGAAACGTCGGTCATAGCAATTACGCTTCCGAACTGCTTGGTGACGTTTTTTAGCTCTAGAGCTACGGTCATTTCTTTCGTCCCTTCATTGCTCTTTTTCCTACGAAGGTATTAATCAATACGGCTGTGAACAAGATCAGGCCTAGGAATGTGAATGTCCAGTCTGAGTCCCAAAGTGCGTAAGGGATACCGATGTAGGCCATTCCCATAATGACTGCACCCAGAGAGGCTCCAATAGCTGACCCCATACCACCGGTAAGTAGTGTTCCTCCTACCGCTGCGGCGATGATGTAGAAAAACTCAACTCCAACACCTTGTCCAGCCTGCATACCTTTTAGGCGAAGTACGAACATGATGCCTACGAAAGCTGCCGCCATTGAAGTCATAACGAACAAAATAATTTTGGTTCTAATAACGGGTACTCCAGCATTACGGGCGGCGTTAGCATCGCCCCCGGATGCAAAAATCCAGTTACCAAACTTGGTTCTAGTCAAAATCCAGGTAGCCAAGATGGTGAAGAAGATCCACCAGAGGATCGAAATCTGAAAGCTTGCACCGGCAAACTCAATCTTGCTGGCAAGCAACGCCGCTGCTTGATCGTAGTTAGCTGTCTCCTCGGTAAGGCTCACCCGAACGGTTCCAGTGAACTGCTTGGTAACTGCCAGGTTCGCTCCACGAAGAACAAAGAATGTAGCCAGAGTGACAATGAAAGATGGCAGCCCAGTTGTAACTACCAGCCAACCGTTTAGGAGCCCTACGCCTGCAGCAAAAAGCAATACCAGGAATATCGAGGTCCACAGATCTAGTCCAAGTTCGGTCACTAACACTCCAGTTAGCAGACCAGTGGTTCCAACCATTACTCCAGTGGAAAGGTCAAACTCGCCGCCGATCATGAGAAGGGCTACGAACACAGCAACAATTCCAATTGGAGCTGCGATGTCGGTCCAGCCAGCAATACCGCCAGGCTGTCCAAAGTTTCCGGTTGTGTCAACCGATGAGAATAACAAGAAGATAGCCAGCGCACCCATCAGGGCACCAAATTCTGGCCGTCTTAGAAGAGTTGTTATAGGGGAAGTTTTTTGAACGCGTTCGTCTTTGACTGCGTTTGCCATGAATGGATCCTCGGTTTCCTATTTGTTTCACTTAGAAAACAGGTGGGCTAGAAAATCTTCTAGCCCACCTGCCTTGTGTTTCTATGATACGACTAGCGAGTACCTGCTGCTACCAGTGCCTTAACAGTCGCGACGTTTGTTGAGTCAACAAAGCCAGGACCGGTGTACATAGGTAGACCTCCACCAAGGGTGTGACCGTTGGTTAGGTTTAGGTATAGCAAGGCAACCGATAGGTAACCCTGTGCGTACTGCTGCTGGTCAATTGCGAATGCAATTGTTCCTGCTTCAATAGCGTCTAGAGCCTCAGCTGACATGTCAACTGTACCGATGTACATTTCTACACCTAGGTCAGTAACTGCTGGAAGAACTGCCTTTGCTGCGATGTCAGCGTTCAATGCGAACACGCCATCGTAGGTTGGGTCAGCTTCCAAAGCAGCCTTGATCTTTGCAGATGCAGCTGTAAGGTCAGCAAGACCGCCATCTAGGTTGAAGTTAACAACTTCACCATCGAATGTGTCTGCTGCTCCTGCACAACGCTCTTCAAGACCAACGTTTGCAGCTTCTTGTAGCGGGCAAAGAACCTTTGTCAAACCAGCTTCGTTGAACTTAAGACCGGCTTCTTGACCAGCGATGAATTCATCCTGACCAACGTGGGTGATTGCACCAAGCTCCTTGAACACTGCGGATCCAGAGTTCATGGTTACTGTAGGAATGCCAGCGGCAGCTGCTGCCAACATTGCGTCCTTGATTGCACCTGGGTCTGGAGCTGAAGCTGCGATTGCGTCACAGCCACCTGCGATACCAGCCTCAATTGTCTGAGCCTGCTTTGCAGAGTCGTTTGTTGAGCCCTGGTAGTCAACTGTGATACCTAGGTCAACACCTGCCTGCTCAGCACCCTTTTGTGCTACAGTCCAGAATCCTCCACCGTCACCGTGTGTGTAAACACAGATCTTGAAGTCGCTTGCTGGCGCTGCTGTTTCTTCTTCTGCTGCAGTTGTTGCACATCCGGTTAGTACTAACGCGGAAACGGCAACAAGAGCAGCTAGCTTCTTGATGTTCATAGAGATAACCTCTCGTTTTCATTTAAATGGTCGGAAAGACCCGACTGTTGATAATTATCGCGGTTTGTAAGGACAATTAAGCCAGATTTCATCTCCCCGTTATAAAAAAGATACCTAACCGCCTGGAGCCCAGCCTTTTCCAAGCTAACCCCCTCATCCAAACGGAAGCGTGGTTGGTTACAAAGTTAGTTCTATGTAAGCTTTCTAGCGCTCAACAATAGTGAACTCAAAAGAGTACAAATCAGTTCGATAGCAGTGCTGTCCATACTCCAGCGCAACCCCGGAGTTATCAAAGGCGGTCCTATTCATGGTTAGAACCGGTGAGTTCTTTTCAATTTCTAACAAGTTCGATTCTTCTGCGCTGGCGCGACGGGCACCGATTTTTTGCTTAGCAACTTGGATTGATGCCCCATTGGTTCGAAGCCAATCATAAAGACCAGATTTCGAGATATCACTTTCAGTAAGGTGCTCAAATCTTGGGTGTATCCAGTTTTGCAAAACAGCAACTGGTGTTTTCCCCGCACTTCTTACCCGGTGCAGAAAGACAACTTTTTGCCCAACCGCAACTCCAAGTTGCGCAGCAACAACTGCATCAGCAGGCATAAGTTTGAATTCAATAACTTTGGTCGACGGCTTTCTTCCAGCTCGCTCAAGATCATCAAACAATGATGTGAGCTCAACCCCGCGAGTAACTTGACCATGAACTACTTGAGTACCAAGTCCACGACGGCGAACCAAAAGTCCTTTGTCAACAAGTTCTTCAATGGCTCGTCTAACGGTTGGTCTCGATAGACCAAGGCGCTCGCAAATTGAGATTTCATTTTCTAGCCGGTCACCGGCAGCCAGTTGTCCCGAAAGAATTGCTTTCTCTAAAAGCTCAGAGAGTTGAAAATAAAGTGGTGCAGTAGATTTTCTATTCAGTTTGGAGAAAATCGAAAGCGGAAGGATTACCTCGGTCTTTCGCATCCGCTTACTCTCCTGATCTGAAGTATGTTATGACAATACTTCATTCCAGCAAGTTCAAGCCAGATTCATTGTTTCCAGCAAGTGAACTTTTGTAGCTAGATGCGCTTACCTTCGTTGTCTATGGGCTTAGTGATTGGGCTCAGGATTGCCGCGATCAACATGAACACAAGTGGGATTCCAAACGCCACATACAACCCAGCGAACTCACCCAAAGCACCTAAAGCGGGCCCCACGGTAATCGAGGAGATGGAAACCACGGTAATAATCATGTTGATTCGGGCAGGGGCCAAAGCTTCCTGGTCTCCCATCGAGGCAACTGACATTGGAAAGCCCATAGCGATTCCTAGACCCCAAAGGATCAGACCCAGTAATGGAAGATTGACCAGATCCTGAGCAATGAATACTGCTATACCGCTGACGGCCAACAGTGCAGAAAAGAGGATGGTTCTGGACCGTCCAATCGCATCAACAATGAATCCACCAACTAGCCGTCCGGCGGTAATCGCGATCCAGAAAATACCGAACATGATCGCAGCTTCCGAACCAGAGTAGCCAGAACCCGTGAGTGCGATTGGTACCCAGGTTCCAGCCGACATCTCGGCCATGATGAAAGAAAAACCAACAACAGCAATCAACAGACTTCGCTTTTCAGTCCATACCTTCTTGGTTTCACCCTTTTTGGATGCTTTGCCAGCTGCGCTCTCGGCATTCTTCTTTCGAGCAGGCAATACAACGCCGGCAGTAATGGAGATTGCGGCAACAAATAAACCGGTCACAAAGTAGTGACTGGCAAGCCCAATTCCTTGATCGATTGCCCAGCCAGAAATAGCCGCACCACCAAGCATGCCAACACCATATGCGCCGTGAATGGCAGGGAAGATTGAATGCTTTGACTTTTTATCCGCAGCATTACCCTCGTAGTTTCCAACGAAGTCCTCTATCGCCATGGGGGTTCCGATGGAAACTAGCAACAGGCTTGAAACCAGAATCAAACCTAGTTCCACCGAAAGACCAATACCCATGAGAGATGCTGCTCCAATAGAGAATCCGAGAGCTGCAATAAGCCTCGAGCCAAAACGCTTTACTAGGAAACTCGCAAAGAAAATTCCAAGCAATCCACCAACTGCATACAACATGGTGAACATTCCAAACTCGAGGTCATTGAACCCAAGCAGCTCCTGCACCTCTGGGCCTCGACTTACCCAGGTGGAGAACAAGAAAGCTCTGGCAAAAAATAGAGTGGCGGAAGCAGTGGACCAAACAAATAGGGACGGCTTTGACAATTGAGACCTAACTTCTTTCGTTTTCAATAAAACTCCACGAGACCGCGTGGGTGATCATCATGTGAACATCTTCAATTCGACCCATGTTTGGTTCTGGAACTCTGATTTCGAGGTCGACTAAAGAGCCTAACTTCCCACCATCCCTGCCGGTTAGTCCGACAGTCCGTGCACCGATAGATTTTGCATACTCAATCGCTTTGATGACATTGTTTGAGTTCCCGGAACCCGAGATAGCAATTACCAGATCCTTTGGCTCTAGGAAGTTCTTCAGCGGCTCAACTAGTGCTTGTTCGTAGTCAACATCGTTGCTATATGCGGTGAGGGTGGAAACCGAGTCATTTAGGCACATCACCTTGAAGCGCTCAGTTTTTTCATATGAGGCACCCTTTACTAAATCGTTGACCCAGTGCGAAGCGGTGGAGGAGCTGCCACCATTACCCATTGTGAAAATTGTTTGATTGGCAGCTCGAGTTTCTGAAAGCCAGGAAATCAAGGTTTCGATTTTGGAGGGATCGACAAGGTCGATGGCCTCTTTCACCTTTGCCAAATAATTAGCCACGTAGTTCATTTAGTGCCAGCTCTCTTGCTCCGATTAAAACATTTGAATTACCCAGTGTTGAAAACTCCAGCTTGGTTTGCGTCTGGTCCAAAAGCCGCTGCAGCTGATTCAATAAAGCAGACTCTAACCTAGGACCAGCCTTAGTTATCCCACCGCCCAAAACCACGAGCTCGGGATTTATAAGTCTTACCAGAGTCGATAACCCTGCGGCTAGTCGCGCGCTGTATTCCAATAAGAAACCGTCGTCAAGCAAGAGCTCTTGAGCAGATTTTCCATAATCCTTTCGCAGCCAATAGCCGCTGCAGAATCTCTCTAGAGTCCCACGGTTACCCAATTCATCTGCTGGGCCGGATGGATCAATAACGATGTGACCCAGCTCTCCTGCAAGTTCACCATGCCCGCGATAGATTTTTCCGTTGATAATCAACCCGGCTCCAATTCCAGTAGAGACAGTTACATAAGCAAGGTTTGTGTTTCTGGAACCTCGGGAAATAAACTCACCGAGGGCTCCAACGTTGGCATCATTGTCGGCAACTGCTGGCAGCCCAAGCACACGCTTCGACCATTCAGAGAAATCAAATTCTTCCCACCCTGAAACGTGGACTGACTTTTTTACTTTTTGATTAGCAAAATCAAACGGTCCGCCAAAGCTAATTCCAACTCGGTCGATGGATTTGTCCTTGGCGATTAATTCAGCAGCGTAAAGAGCTAATTGGGCAAGGATTTTCTCGGGGGTTTTATGCTCAGCTGTTACCAGCTCGATGAAATCCCCTGGGTTACTAGCCGAAGCAATGCTGCACTTAGTCCCGCCGATGTCTAGTAGCAATGCAGTCATGACAAAGAGCCTAACGAGACAATTTGGCGATTAGCCGCCTATTTCTGAATCAGCCGAAGCGTTAGCGGGTACTTGTAGAACTCGCCCTGAGAAGTTTTGATTGCGGCGATGATTCTAAAGATGATCCAAAGTAGCGGTGGAAGCCAGAGCAGGATCAAACCAATGATTGAAACCGCCAGCACAACAACAGCAAGCAACATTGTGATTCCAAAATTAAGTGATTCTCTTACGTGGTGGGAGATAAAAGGACCTTTGCCATTAAAGGCAATGTAACCAATAACTGGCGCAAAGAATTCAAACGGTATTGCTAGCAAGTGAACCGCAACCGCCCAAGCTTTCTCTCCGTCTTTAGACATGGGTGAGCTACTTGCATAGGGATTGCTTTTGGCCAATCTCGTTACCTCTTATCTCTTTGCTTTCAAGACTAGGTCGGTAATTGCCTTTTTGTTGGCAGGAGTGAGTTTGGTTAGCGCGAAAGATGTTGGCCACATCGAACCTGAATCTAGGTTTGCGGACTCATCAAAGCCGAGAGTTGAGTAACGAGACTTCCATTTGCCAGCATTTTGGAAAAAGACCAACACTTTGCCGTTTTTGTAATAGGCAGGCATTCCATACCAAGTCTTTGGCTCTAGCTCCGGAGCGATCGAAGTGATCAGTTTGTGAATTGCCAAGGCAAGCTCTTTGTCTTCCTTGTTCATAAGCTTCACTTTTTCCATAAGCTCTGCTTCGCCCTTTATGCCTTTTGCCTTGTTCTTGAGCTCTTGAGCTCTGTCCTTCATGGCCTGGCGCTCAGCTGAACTGAAAGTCTTGGTGCTTTTTGCTTTACTACTCTCTGGTGCTTTAGCCATTGTTTGCGACCTCCATTGAATTCAGTTTGGTGACATTTGCCATGCAGGGGAATTCTATCTGGCTATAGGTTCGGGCAAAACTAACCCCCAAGCTACATTTCAAGAAACCCAGTTGAGAGCAAAAGCTGAGAAAGTTCTGGGAAAACTAACAGGAGCCCTAAAGGTAAGCAGACACCAAATAACATAAAAGCACATCAATCTTCTGCTTGGCCAAGAGGCAATCAATAACGCCCCCGGGTTGGCTTTCTAACGAATGGAATTGCACTTGGCTACTTTGCTTTACAAGCTTGGATTGTTCTCAGCACGTCGCGCCTGGCAAGTGATTGTTTCTTGGATTGTCATCCTAGGTATCACCGCCGGGCTCGCGCTTTCCTTAGGTGGAAAACTAACCACCAGCATGTCAATCGATGGCGTTCCCTCACAGCAAGTTGTCGACGAGCTTCAAAAGACTTTTCCAGACGCTTCACGAGGATCAGGGCAAGTCGTCTTTCATAAGCCCGATGGTGTGTTTAACCAAGAAGATATTGATGCAATTACCTCCGCGCTAACTGGCACCGAAAACCTCCCTGGGATAGCTGAAGCTCTTAACCCCTTCGAAGTTCAGGTTGAAATTGACAAAAGTGCTGCGGATTTGGTTGAGGGTAAAAAGAAACTGCTGGACGCCCAGGCAATAGTCGATCAGGCAGAGCTCGAGCTCGCCGCTGGCCAGCAAGAGATAGACGCTGGCAAAACGAAACTCGCTGGCGGCCTGGCTGAAATCGCGAAATCAAGACAAGAGCTAACAGCGAACTTAGCTCTAGTCAACGCAGGAATAAAGCAATACACCGATGCGGGTGCTTCGCCTACTGCTCAACTACTTGGAACCAAAGCCCAACTCGAAGCTGGATTAGCCGAACTTGCTAAACAGGAAGCTATTGCAAATGCATCCACCGCTGCGCTTGAAAAAGCTGAACTTGAACTCGCGGCTGCTGTAGAAGAAGTCGCTGCTGGAAAATTGGAATTAGAAAAGGGCAGAAAAGATCTTGAGTCTGCCCAGAAGCTTATTGACGCCTCAGCAAACTTCACAACCGTTTCCAATGACGAAACTGTTGCGTTAGCAACAATTCGTTTCGATAAAAGAGGCACCGAGCTAGAAGCAGGCACCAGAGAATCAGTTGTTGAGTATCTCAAAGAAGCCGACCTAAATGGAATTCAAGTGGAGTTCTCGCAAGAGCTAACTCAGTCCTTTGGCGACATTTTGGGTATTGGAGAAATTGTTGGACTAATCAGCGCTGCAATTGTGCTGTTTGTTTTGCTTGGCACTTTTATTGGTGTCTCTTTGCCGATATTCTCTGCAATCGTTGGCGTTGGAATTTCGGCAACTATTACTTTGGCTTTAGCCTCTCAAATTGAAATGACTTCAACCACACCTGTTTTGGGGGTGATGCTGGGTCTGGCAGTAGGTATTGACTACAGCCTCTTTATCGTGAATCGTCACCGCAGGCAGCTGAAATCTGGCGCGAGACTCAAAGAATCAATCGCTATTGCAAATGGAACCAGCGGAAATGCTGTGCTGTTTGCTGGAGTAACTGTTGTCATCGCACTTGTGGCGTTGAACCTAACCGGTATTGGCTTTGTTGGCCTGATGGGATCGATGGGTGCAATCGCGATTGTTGTTGCGGTACTTATCGCACTCACAGTTACCCCAGCCGCGCTGTCCTTGATTGGTGATCGCATTCTCACCAAGAAGGAACGAGCTAGCATTTCAACACCCGCCAAGCGCAAGAAAGCCGCAACGGTCAAAACCTCCAAAGCTCCTGTTTGGGCTACCAAGAACCCTTGGCTTGCGCTAGCTGCAACTATCTCTGTTTTGGTAATAATGGCAATCCCACTTTCCGAAATGAGACTTGGGTTGCCAGATGGTGGATCTGAGCCAACAGACTCGAGCGCCTACAAGTCATACGCCTTAGTTAGCGACGCTTTTGGACCTGGCTTCAACGGTCAGATCACAACTGTTTTGGAATTAAACGAACCAGTGGCCGAAGAAGACACTCTCACTTTGCAGGCTGAGATGGCGTCAGCACTAGCTGGGCTTGAAAACGTAACTGCCGCCGTACCGGCTGCAGTGTCGGATGACAAGAAGACTTTCTTGTTCCAGGTTGTGCCAACTGGTGGACCATCGAGCGTTGAAACTGAGCAAGTTGTCTATGAGATTCGTGATCTGAACCAGATGGTTGAGAATAACTACGACGGCAAGATTGGTGCAATAGGTATCACCGCAACCAACATTGACGTTTCAGACAAGATCTCTGATGTGCTACCTCTATATCTTTCAACTGTCATAGTGCTGTCGCTTCTGCTTTTGATGCTGGTATTCCGCTCGATATTGATACCAATTCTTGCGGCGGCTGGATTCTTGCTTACCGTCACGGCAACCCTTGGAGCGGTTGTGGCGGTCTACCAATGGGGTTGGCTATCAGAGCTGCTGGGTGTAACTAGCCCTGGTCCAATTCTTAGCTTCTTGCCGATATTCCTAATCGGAATCATTTTTGGTCTCGCTATGGATTATCAGCTCTTTCTGGTTTCGGGAATGAGAGAGGCCTTTACTCACGGTAAGAAACCGAAGGATGCAATCAACTACGGAATACACCAAAGCAGGGGAGTTGTGGTTGCGGCAGCGCTGATCATGGTCACAGTCTTTGGTGGATTTGCCTTCTCGCACCTTGCAACTATTCGACCGATTGGCTTCGGTCTAGCAATTGGTGTTTTGATGGACGCGTTCTTAGTGCGATTGATTTTGGTTCCTGCGGCTATGACAATTCTTGACAAGTCGGCTTGGTGGATTCCAAAGTGGCTAGACAAGGCTTTGCCAGACGTAGACGTCGAGGGAACCAAGATCGAGAACAAGAAGCTTCACTAGATGAAAGCTATACGGAGAAGTATTTAGCCTCGGGGTGATGGAATACGAAAGCATCGGTTGACTGCTCAGGGTGAAGCTGTAATTCTTCAGACAGGCTGACTCCAACTCGCTCAGGCATTAGTAGCTCAACAACTTTCTTGCGGTCTTCCATTTCAGGACATGCTGGGTAACCCAGTGAGAACCTAGCACCGCGATACTTTAGGTCGAAGTATCCCTGCATGTCTTCTGGTTCTTCATTAGCAAAACCAAGTTCAGCTCTAATGCGAGAGTGCCAATACTCGGCCAAAGCTTCGGTTAGTTGCATTGCCAAACCATTTAGCTCCATGTAGTCGCGGTAGCTATTGTCTTCGAAAAGTACCTTGGTGACTTTTTCTACTGCGGAACCAAAGGTCACAAGCTGAACACCAAAGACGTCGATCTCACCTGATGCTCTGGAGCGAATGTAATCCGCTAGGCAAAGGTGGCCATCTCTTCTTTGTCTTGGGAAGCTAAATCTCATTCGGTCAGTGCCGATAGCTCCACCCGATCCACCATCTGGTGCAAGCAAGCCAGCTTTGCCAACTACTCCGGATGGATCGTTATCGTGGTGTAAAACAATTAGGTCTTCGCCTTCTGAAACAGCAGGGAAGTATCCGTAAACAACTGACGCGTCCGCAATTGCCTCAGAGAGAATGCGATCCAACCAATATCTAAGTCTTGGTCTTCCTTCGGTTCTAACCAGCTCTTCGTAACCTGGACCATCGCCTCGAGTTGGCTTTAGTCCCCATTGACCCATGAAGGTTGCGCGTTCGTCCAGATAAGAAGAGAAGTCGGCAAGCGCGATACCCTTCACAATTCTGGTTCCCCAGAAAGGAGGTGTTGGAACAGGGTTATCGCTTGCTACATCTGATCTTG
>JAIOXP010000024.1:0-15153 GCA_021741705.1 Rhodoluna sp.
TTGGAATTCCCCCAGCAGGGATCAGTCCAGTGTCTTTTATGACGAGTTCAAGGACGTAGAGGTATCTGTTTCTCAAACCCAAAACCTTACTAGCCAAGGTGTTTTGTTGCAGTGGAGTGGAATGCCCCCTTCTGAAGCAGGTTCTTATAGGAAAAATTACATGCAAGTGATGCAATGTTGGGGTAATCAGTCCCATGCACTTAGGGAAGGTTGTCAGTGGGGCACACCCCTAGCGGCCACGCAAAACTTAGTGGGTACCTTTGCAGCTAACCGAGAGCTTTCCGAGGGCGAAGACCCTTTGCAGGATTACCTGAATTCACCTTTCCAGGTTCCACCGCCAAGCACCCTTCCTGATCTAAAGATATTTCGGGTACCCTTTCAACCCGTAGATGGGAGCCCAACTTTCGCTTATGAACAGTATTTTGCTCCAGAATCTACCAATGAAGTTACTGCCGCTTCCGTTAGCCCCGATGGAACTGGTTCAGTAGTTTTTGAGATTCAGACCTCCCTAGAGTCACCTCATTTGGGGTGTGGGCGTGAACTAAATGGGTCACCAGTGGATTGTTGGCTGGTTCTAGTACCCAGAGGAGCTCACTACATGGATGGCGATCCCGTGCCTCAAAATGAATCAATTGATGGTTCTCCTCTTTCTGCAACGAACTGGAAAAATCGAATCGAAATTCCTTTGGACTTTGCTGCCCTGTCATCCTCCTGCCCATTAGGCAGTTCCGAACGTCGAGTGGTTGGGAGCGAGCTCGTCTCTGAGGCAGTAACATCCTGGCAACCAGCCCTTTGCGAAGATGTTGCCACCTTTGGATACTCACAGATTGGCGACGGGGAGGCGAGGAGGCAAATTGTCTCGAGCGTTGAAGGAAGCTCGGGTCTTGCATTCGTCAACAAACCCCTGAGCGTTCAGGAGGCTAGAAATGCCCGGTTGGTCTATACACCAGTGACCTCAAGTGCGATAGTTATCGCATACAATATCGAGAATCAGTTTAAGAGCAACTCTTCGTTTTACTCAGAAAACGGGAAACAAGTAGAAAGCTTAAAGTTAAACGCGCGGCTAGTTGCAAAGCTTCTGACTCAAAGTTACCGCAATGATGTGCCTGGAGGAAACTCAGCTGCCCACATCGCAAACAACCCAAGGTCACTAAGGCAGGATCCCGAATTTCTAACGTTGAATCCTAGGTTCAGGGATTTTGTCTTCAATTCTGAACCAGGTGGGTTAGTCGTTCCTTTGGGAAACTCCGACGTGGCATCTTTGCTATGGCAATGGGTTCGATCGGACGAAAACGCGGTTTCCTTTCTTGCTGGAGAACCCGACTCAAATGGAATGGTAATCAATAGCTACTACAAGAATTTGGAACTAGACACTGATCTTGGAATTGAATCATTTCCAAAAGCAGACCTGACCACATTTATGCCCAACAACTCCGTTCCACCGCCTGGCTTTAGCACCCTAGATTTGCGACCTTACTCCAATGACCTGTTTGAAGCAGCACTGCAACTCAGGCGTGCCGACCCCAAGTCAAAGTCCGTTTGGGACCCCTCACGCCTACCTCCTCAATTCGTTTCTTCAGGTGCCCAATCGATTGGCCAGAGATTTCTGCTCGGGGTTACGGACCTACCCTCCGCTAAGCGATTTGGACTAAATACAGTTACTCTCGTTAATTCAGACGGTAGCGAAGTGGACGCTATTGATGAGGACATCACAACTGCAATCTCCTCGTTTGTAGCAGATTCTTCATCCGGAATGATGGTCAGGCCAAGTTCTTCAGCTGCTATCCAGGGGTATCCTCTGAGCACTGTAACTTATGCAGTGACTAGCCCTTGCACACAGACAGCCGCAGCCGTTAGTGATTACGCATCATTTCTTGAATATGGGACCAATGAAGGCCAAGTTCTGGGTGAGGACACTGGAGAGCTTCCAGAAGGCTATTTACCGCTCAGTGCCGAACTGAAGCAAAAAGCTCAGGAATCAGTTTTACTTCTTCGATCTGCAGGAATCCAACTTAATTGCCCTGAGATTACACCGTTAGACCCTGGAGAACCCTATGTCCCAGACGATGAAGATTTCGTATTTGAGCCATACCAGTATTCTTTTGGTGATTCTTCATTCGGCACAACCACCAGCTCTGGGAACTCCCCGGCGATAATTGGTGGAACTCAAGCGACCCGAAACACAATTGCCTACCGAAGTACTACGGAACTTTCAGGTTCGCCTCTGGCAAGTAATTTACTCCTTAGCTCGCTATTTTTGGGGCTTCCCTCATTCGTCATTGGGAACGCAGCGCATAGGCGAAGTAGCCGGAAACCCTCAAAGTTTTGATTTCAATTAACCATTTGGTAACCATTTCTAAACCCCGTAGACACCTTGTTTTGAAATTATCTAGCCTTGAAGGCAATTTGCTTTTAACGACAAACAAACAGGAGACAATAATGAAAACTAAGGTTAGAAAGCACCTCAAGGTCGCACTGACCGTCGGTTTGTCTGGACTAATGGCCCTGGGCCCTCTTAGCCCTGTTCAGGCTGATCCTCCAGCACGAAGCTATGGCCAACTTGTTGGTCTTGGTTCTGACACAACAATGGACGTTATGGATGGTCTTTCCACCGCATTGGGAAAAACCGGAAGTCTCTGGAGGTTAGCCTCCTATAAGGCGATCGGGTCCGAAACTGTAAAGACTCGTTCAAATATGGACGCAATTCCACGCTTCAATGGATCCAGTTCTGGTCGCGACGCGCTTTATGTTGCAATAGGTCAGACACCCACTAAATCTCTTGCAATCGCTCCAAATGCCGACGGCAGCGCGCGAACCGCGGTAACTGTAACTACAGCTCAGCTGGCTGGAGCGATGGACTTCGCTCGTTCATCTTCAGGTCCGTCGAGCGCTACAGCATCTGGAGTTGTTACTTACGTCCCCTTCGCCATCGACGCTTTGACATACGCAACATCTCCAAACTCAAAGATTCCATCCGGTATTCCGCTTGGAACAGACGGCGACACCACAGAAGTTTCACTAAAGAACATCTATAAGGGAAACATCACAAAGGTGATTACCAACAGTACTACTGGAGCGTTCATCAAATTGGCTGCTCCTGATTATGAACTTGGTGCAGGTGAAGCCTCAAACACCATAAAGGCTTACATCCCGCAGTCTGGTTCTGGTACTCGCAGCACTTTCATCGGATCCACAATGATCAACATTTCTGAAGCTAATATATCAGCAGGAAACACTGCAGCTCTAGACGTGTTTACACCCGCCGGTGGTACGCAAAAAAGCGTTCAAGAACACGATGGTTCTGCGGTTGCTAATGACCCATATGCGCTGGTTGCATTCTCGATTTCTCAGTTCGTAGCGCAGTCAAATAGGGTCTCAACAAACAGACTCTATGGAGCGGTCGTTAGGCCAATGGCTGCGTCGAATGGTGGAACCGTGACCAACCCAACAACTGGAACGGCCCCTAATTTGGTTACCAACCCAGACTGGGCAGGACTGAAGCGGACGGTTTACAACATTGTCCCTACAGCGCTAGCAAATGCTACCGGATCGAACAATATCAAGACAACTTTTGTCGGTACGAACTCTCTAGTCTGCAGACAAAAAACTGTCATCCAGCGTTATGGTTACGGTCTATTGAGCTACCCAACAGGCGCTGATGAAGCTGCTGCAATTGCCGGAACCACCACAGGCGGACAGTCAACCGTCTGCGGAAACATCTTGGCAGCCAACAGAACTGGTGCACCGTCAACAAGTACAGTCTCTCTCGGCACACCGACCATTTCAGCTGCGGGAACCTCTGCAACAGTGGTTGCCACAGTGACATCAAATGGTAACCAAGGTGGAGTAGTAAAAATCTACGATGGGGCAGCTGAAGCAGGCGACGCTAACCTAATTGGAACTGGAACCGTTGCAAAGGGTGCTACAACTACTTCAGTAACGGTTAAACCAGCTGACAAGAAGGATGAGGAACTAACCCTAGTGGCCACGTTTATCCCCACCCTTTTGGGCGTAGCTGAGTCAACCTCTACCGGAACCATTTCTGTGACTGTTAAGGGTGAAACTAACCTAACTGCAACAGCCGCCACTGTTGCAGCCAGCGTGATCCCTACAGTTTCGGTGACCGTAAGAAACGGATCTGCAACTTCTACAGACATGGCATCCGGTGAGGTAGATGTGGTAGCCATAAACTCGGGCAACACCGCAGCCTTCTTCACATCTGGAACCTTGGCGAGTGGAGTTGCTTCAATCCAGTTTGGGGAACGCTTCCCAAGAGGAACCTATACTCTCTGGATTAGGTATTCTGGTTCAGAGACGAATGTTCCAGTGACACTCAAGAGCAGAATAGTAATTAACCCGTAAGTCACTAAGTGGCCAAAAGTTAATTCAAGAAGGTGAGTCGTTCTATTGCGTAGACTGAAGAGTTTGCGCACTAGAACGACTCGCTTATTTAAGTCTGCATTGGACTCATCATCCACATTGGCTAATACCCTAAAAACCAAGATGACCAAGGTACTTGATACTGCCGCCAGATCGTCAAGAGACCAACCCCAATACTCTCCAATGCTGGACACCAGAGTGGCATTGCCAAAGCCATCCACTTCCGCGAAGCTGTCAGTTCTTTCGCTTGTGAGCTTTCTAACTCTGACTTTTGGAATGCTAGTTCACTTGGTTCTTATCTCTCCATTGCACTACACCTCCTCACAGATAAAAATGACTGAATCCTTTCGCTACGAGCTGGCTAATGGAACAGCGCCAGTTGGGCAGGTGAATAGGGAGGGATATCTACACCAACCAGGAACTCCTTTAGCTCTAATTTCCATTCCGACGATCGGAGTCGAGGCGGTCGTTGTTGAGGGAACCAACAGCACTCAAACAATGGATGGAGTAGGTCACAGGCGTGACACTGTGTTACCTGGCCAAGAAGGAATAAGCGTTCTCTACGGCCGGCAAGCAGCGTATGGCGGAGTCTTCGGCAGGTTACACGAACTCAAAGTAGGTGACACGATTTCAGTCTTAACTGGACAGGGAAACTCTGATTTTACAGTTTCAAAAATCAGGTCCGTTGGAGATGAAATCAGTAACGCTCAGGCAGCTGGTGGATCTAGATTAACTCTAGTTTCCGCAAGCGGATTACCCTTTTTCCCGAATACCGCTATCTGGGTCGATGCGGAGCTAAAAGGCCCAGCCAAAGAAACACCCATCAGGGTTATCCCCACGCTAGCAATTTACCCATCGGAACAGGCAATGAATGGAGATATGGATGGGCTAAGGCCAATTCTCGACCTTTACCAAATTCTCATCCTTATCCTTTTTGTAATGCTATGGATCCGCCGTAACTGGGGCAAGGCCCAATCCTGGGTGATAAGCGTACCCCTGCTATTTTGGACAGGAACATCCTTGGCCGAACAAATAACTCGTACCCTGTCCAACTTGCTATAAGAGAAAGCGAAACAAATAATGAACAAGAAAAATCTGGTTTCTGCAAACCCAAAGGCAGTCACGATGAAACCCGTGAGCTTTGCCGGAACGAAGGGCAAAGCAAAACAGCAAACTATTGGACTAGCAAGTCTCAATGGAGAGGCTGTCTCGGCATGGTTTGGAGAGCGCAAGGTCTTAGATCGAGTAAACCTTGAGATGAAACCGGGCAAAGTGACGGCATTGATTGGCCCCTCTGGATGTGGCAAGTCCACCTTCTTGAGAGTGTTGAATCGCATGCATGAACTGGTGCCAAAAGCATCAATGGCCGGAAGAGTGCTGCTTGATGGAATAGATATTTACGATCCAACTCGACGTGTTACCGACGCCAGACGTGAGATCGGAATGGTTTTTCAGAAACCAAACCCCTTCCCAGCTATGAGCATTTACGAGAATGTGATTTCAGGTCTCAGGTTAACCTCAGTAAAGAAGTCCAAGTCTGAACTGGATGACTTAGTCGAGGAAGCACTTACAAAATCAAGCCTTTTCAAGGAAGTGAAGGACAGACTCGATTCTCCTGGTGGGGGATTGTCTGGAGGTCAACAGCAACGCCTATGTATTGCAAGATCTATCGCTGTCCGACCTAGAATTCTATTGATGGATGAACCTTGTTCCGCACTCGACCCAACCTCAACTTTTCGAATAGAGGAAACAATTGTGGACCTTGCAAAAGAGGTCACAATTGTTATCGTCACTCACAATATGCAACAGGCTGCAAGAGTGTCTGAAGATTGTGCATTTTTCCTGGCAGAAAATGGTCAACCAGGCGTTATTGTGGAACAAGGACCCACCTCTAAGCTATTTCAAAAGCCCGACGACCCCCGAACTGCTGATTACGTAACCGGTCGTTTTGGTTAGCACCAAAGAATTTTATGGTAGGGATACAACGCGCAGGCCTTAAGGGTGCTCAAGTAATAAATCACGAGATGTTTTATGATTCACGAGGCTATTTTAAGTACGCATTTCAGGCAGGTGACTTGATGAGCGGCGGAGTTGACGGTTACGAAGTTCGTCAAGTGAACCACTCTTATTCCTTGAAGAATGTCCTAAGGGGTATTCATCGGGAGCCCTGGCAAAAAGTGATTTACGTTCCATCTGGAATAGCAGAAATCTGCGTTGTTAATTTAATACTCGGCCACGAGGAGTTCGCTGACTACTTTCTAATAACAGTTGGGGACTTTGTCGGCGGCAGAAAAGCTGTTTACGTACCACAAGGTTTTGGAAATGCTTTTCACTGCCTTGAGGACACTCACTACATAAATTTGGTGTCAAAAAAGTTCAAGGACGAAGGTAGACTCGGAGCACGGTGGGACGATCCTTTGTTGCAAATAAATTGGACTCATGCCAGAGATCCAATTCTTAGTGCGCAGGACATGGCCTGGCATCCCTTAGGTGATCGTATAAATGACTTTGATGGTGTAGGTAATGCCCTCTAGTAGCAAAGCGCATGTGATAATCCCCACACATTCTGCTCATGACACCTTAAGATTTGCGGTTCTTAGTGCGCTAGATCAAACCCTGACTCCTCAGAAGATTACTATCGTCGGCGACGGTGCTACGGAAAAAGTTCGATCACTTGCTGCGGAGTTGTCCGATGAGTTCGTAATTGTTGAATTTCAAGACAATCCAAAATCTGGCAATAGGGGCGAGAAGTATAGAGACGAAGTGATCAAAGCAAGTGACGCAGATTTCATCTCCTACCTTTGCGATGACGACCTCTACATACCCAATCATCTGGAGGTCATGTCTCAGCATCTTGAAAAGTTCGATTTTGTTCATCCGAACCCGACATTCGTGAATCCGGATGGTACTTTCTTCTTCCTTCCTTCAGGAATTGAAATTCCAAAAATCAAAACTTGGCATAGATTAGACCCACCTCAAAATACAATTTCTTTGACTGGCACCAGTCATACGAGAAAGTCCTACATTTCCCTCGAAACGGGCTGGGAAGCAGGACCTCCAGAGCACTGGACAGATTTATACATGTGGCTGAAGTTTTTCTCGAACCCAAAAGTGACGACCTTTACCTCTCCACACACGACAACGATAAAGCTCATGCATACAAAGAACAGTCGAGACCTGCTCAGCCGAAGCGATCTAATTGAGTATTGGTTTAATGTCACTCGTAAATCTGACCAGTTAGCCGTATTTCAAAGCCGAATCGAAACCCAACTTAAGGAAACGCTTTTTGATAACAACATTGAGTTGCTAAAGCTGCATGATTTGATTGCCGAGCGAGATCACATACTTTCTAGCAATTCCTGGAAGCTCACCAAGCCGCTGAGGAGGATGGGAAACATCTTTCGAACTTCCAAAAAGCAAAGTTCAAAACCCGGGAAACCCAAAGACAGTAAATTATGAGCCAACTAGGAAGCCACGCAAAGCACATACTCGAAAGAAACTTCCCAATCATCTGACTAATTTTGAGGTAATACAAACAAATACTTGACTGGATTCACCACGGATCAGGAGGTTGGGGGTTCGAGTCCCCCAAGCTCACGCAGCCAACCTAATAAACAGATTCAGGTGTTCAGTGACACCGACATAAAAGGGATTCCTACGTAACGGAACCTTTAACTTGCCGCGTATAGTTTTCGATCCGGTCACCGCACCTATGATCGCGACTCCTCTTGAAGTGTGATGATTTTGAAGGTTGATTTCTTGCGAATTGACTGTCTTCAAGTGTCAGTAGAGTCAGAATCAGAGAGTTCAGAAAAATCCAGGTGCTTACCCGCTGCTAGGATTTGATATTCATGGAGCATGCATCGCCTTCGGGCCATCGGGTAAAATGCTTGATAATTGATGCCGCTGAGATAAGGCCAAGTCACGACGCGGGATCTAGGGGAATTCTCGACATTTCTCAGGTGCTTTCTGATATTGGCTTTGATGTTGATTTCCTGTGGGAAAACGATCATGATTTTAATGATGTTTTGGCCTCGTCTGATGCCAAATTTGCTTTTGTGAATCGACCATCCCTTTTTAATCGGGTCTACGCTCGAGTTAGCGAACGAACCAAAATAATATATCTAGCTCACGATCTGCATACTTTGCGACTAGAACGCGAGTTGGCTCTCAACAATCGATTGAGTAGCGCTAGCGTCAGGGCTATGCGTCTCATCGAGCAGGTTGCTTTTGATAAATGTAGCATGGCTCTATTTCCAACAAAAGTAGAGGCTGATTTGGTGCGAGAGACTTGGGGTGCGAAAAATGTCGAACAGCTCAACTACTTCCATTTTGCACCGACTGAACTCTCTGAGTCGATTGGTAAAAAATTGGTATTCGTAGGGGGCCAGGGCCACAGCCCAAACGCTGATGGTATGGAATGGTTTATAACCCGTATTCTCCCAAGCTTGCAATTGAAATTTCCAGAATTGGAGGTGGTGATTGTGGGAAGCTGGCTAGATGATTTCAAAAATAGTGCATCTTTACTCGGCGTGAAATTCATGGGATTGATTGATGAAGCAACTCTTTCCAGGACTCTAGCTTCAAGCACAATAGGGATCGCGCCTCTGAGATTTGGCGCAGGCGTGAAAAGAAAGGTGCTGGATTACCTAAACCACGGTCTACCAGTTGTCTCAACATCAATCGGTATCGAGGGAATGACCGATTCGGGTAGTCCGCCGCCCGGAGTGGTGATAGCAGAATCTGAGAAGGACTGGATTTCTGTAATCTCTCGCCTGCTGGGAAGCATGGAGAGTCGCCAAAATCTTGGATCAGAGGGTGTGAAGTTCATTCGGGCCAACTACTCAAGCAAAATTATGGCCGATACACTTAGAAAGCTATTGGGATCAATTTAAGCTCAAAAAAGCCGCGTTAGTAGGAGATTCGATGTCCAAACGATTTGAGATCAAATCCCCCGAGGTTGTTTACGACGAGATCGACGGAGAGTATGTCATCGTCGACCTTGCTTCGGGAAAGTATTTCCGAATTCAAGGTGAATCAGGTAAATTGTTTGCCTTGATTATCAGTGGCCAAGAACTACAAACCAACAAAGATATTTTCAGTAGCAGAACTGCCGAACTAATAGATAGCACCGTTCGCACGTTAGTTGACAACTCAATCATTAGAGAAGCAACTGCTGAAAATTCAGCAGGTAGCTCAGATAAGACTGTATCTTTGGACTTGAATGAATTTGTCATTGAAGAATTCACGGACTTACAGGACATAATCGGACTCGACCCAATTCACGAGGTCGACCTCAATCAAGGCTGGCCAATCGCCGATGAATCGAGGTAAAACTTCAAATCGACTTGACGAACGGCTGGACGAACTTGAATCCAGGATTCTTAATGCCATAGACACTTATCAAATTAGAAGAAATACAAGTTTTGGATCCAGACAGTTAAGCCTTCATCTATTGGCCGAGACTCATGCTTTTGAAGCTCTCACCCTCTGCAGCGATGGTGTTCAATTCGTGAACACACCAGTCAAACTCTTTGAGTTGACTCTTCAACAATTTGATGAACTAAAACTTGAAGGCACGACTCCCCTCTCGGCCTATGATGCAATCCAACTAGGGAGCAATAATGAGTGGAAAGTTATTTTCTCCCCTGGGGTCAGGACGGTCTTCACATACAATTCCGAGACTCGAAACGGATTCTTTTTTGGTCTTTCGACTGCTAGTGAGCGAGCCAGGGGTGAGGTATTCAGGCACCTAGCTCATTGGGTAAGTATCGAGGATGGCAATTTTTTAATCCACGCCGCAAGCCTCACCCGCGGAACCCAGGCTGTTGTAGTGGCTGGAAACGCTGGCGCAGGAAAAAGCAGCCTCATTATCCAGGGACTAGAGAATGGGTACCAATTTCAGGGAGACAACGTTATTGAAATTACGAAAAGTGGAGAGACTGAATTTCATTCTTTCGGAGTTTATAGAAGTTTAAAGAGAAGGCTCTCTTCGCCACTAGGTGAGCCTCCTCACTCGTCTCGTTCATTCGACTCAGCGATAGAAAAAGACATCTTCTATGTAAAGAATGACAAATTTGCTGCCGGAGCGCGGCAAGTTGAAAAGGTGCTTTACCTTGACCCAGAAACTACTGATGCTCAGCAACTCAGCTCTCGCGAGCTATTCTTTCTTTTGGGTCCCAATTCAATCGGCCAGTTTCCCCTTTACGAAGGAGCCCTCCTTTCCCGAATTCGGGATTTTGCAGAGAGAGTCAAAGCGATCAGGTCACCTCGAATGTCAGACTTTCAGGTCGGCGATATGCTCAAGGGCAACTTAGTTGAGTAGTCAAATTGACGTTGTCATTCCCACCTTCAATGGGTGTGAGTTTATCTCAGAGTCTATTGAGAGTGTATTGAATCAATCCGCTGCTGTGCTTGTGAACGTGATTGTTGTCGACGACTGCTCCATCGACGGCACATTTGACTTTGTTGAGAAGAAATTTGGTCATCTTGAAAATTTCACCCTTATAAGAAACGAAGTAAACAGCGGCCCGGCTGCATCTAGGAACGTGGGAATCCGAGCGGGTTCTTCAGCCTACGTTGCGCTCTTGGATCATGACGATGTTTGGGCCAAAGATAAATTGAAACATCAGTTCGCAGTTCTTCCTGACCCCCTTGAGGTTGCTTATAGCGTAACCCTGCAAAAAATCATTGTCCCAGAAGGCTACTCGGCACCAACTTGGCTAAGAGACGGGATGTTAAACACGAGTCTCGATGGCTTCCTCCCTAGCACTCTTCTCGTCACCCGCGTTACTCTCGAATTAGTCGGTAATTTTGACGAGTCGATGAAAAATGGGATAGATGACACGGACTGGTTTGCTAGGGCAAGAAAAATGGGAATTCCATGCCGCAAGGTAGACCTCCCATTAGTTGAAAGAAAGGCACACTCCCACAATCTTTCGAGAAGTCCTGATAGTCAGAAAGAAATGTTTGCTTCGATTAGAAAACACCTGAGCTAAAAATGCGTAAAGAATTAGATGTAGTGATTCCCGTGAGGGATGTTGTTGCGTATCTCGAAGAAGCAATAGATTCAGTGCTTAGTCAGACAAGACCTTGTAGTCAGATAATTGTGGTTGATGCTGGAAGTTTAATACCGGTTCGAATACGGAATAAATCTCAACTAATTCCTATAAAACTAATAAGGAGTGAACATCCGCTAACCACCGGTGCTGCAAGGAATATGGGAATTCAGAGCTCCAAGGGGCAGCTAATTTCTCTCTTAGACGCCGATGACATTTGGCCACCGAATCGAAATGAGATTCTTCTTGAATCCTTGGAGCTTTCTGGTGCCCGTGCCGTATATGGTGCCGTAAAGAATTTTGTTCTTCGTGGCGACGAAAAGGCATTCGCTCCGGAATCGAAACTTGGTAGTTTGGCTGGGTCAACCATCTTTGAACGTGCTCTTGTCGATGAACTTGGATACTTTGATGAAAGCTTGATGCTCGGTGAACATGTTGACTGGATCGCTCGAGTCCTCCAGTCGGGATCACTCATTGCTACCAGTGAACATGAAGTTCTCTGGCGACGAGTACATTCAGATAGCACCACTGCAAAGGCCTTGGCAAGCCGTTCAAGAGACGACTACGTAAAGGTGGTGAGGGCTTGGATAGAGAAAAAAGGCTCTTGATTAAAGCAGCACTTGCTCAACCAAGCGTAGCTGTCCCAGCTTGGGCAGAGTGGAGAGCGGATTTTTCTGGCCCCAATGCCTCCAGCTCTTTAGCTTGGGCTGGAGGTTATGTCTATAAGAACCTACTGGCCGCAGGAGTAGGGGACGCATTCGCCAAAGGAATCTATAGGCACAACTGGCTATCGAATACCTCCAAGAAGTCCAAGCTTATTCCAATCCTTCGAGAGATTTCAAAGATAACGCCGCTCTTACCACTTAAGACTTTCGGTTTTTCACACGCTAAGCACTCTTTGGGCCTAAGGCCAATCGCCGATTTCGACATATTCGTAAACCCATCGAGCCTAAACGCAGTAGCCACACGATTAGTCGAGTTGGATTTCTTGCCAATCATGGAGCTTTCTTTGGAAAACCTGCTGGAGAAAGTCCGACCTCAAAGAGGCTCTTGGAACTTCAAGGACGCAGTTGGAAATGATCTGGATTTGCACTGGAAAGCATTTGACCATGTATCAGAACAGCAGAACGAGAGACTACTTCGAGCAAACACAAGCCTCCTGAACACTGAATTTGGCCCTGCCAATTACATGAACTCAGCCATGTCGCTTACCTCCCAGATCTATGTCCACGCATTGCAAGGGGAGGATCGCTACAACGGGCTATTCGATCTTTTCAACAACACACACGCTGACAACATTGACTCCGCAGCGAAGCTAATAAAGAAACTAGATTTTTGCTTTGAGGCCGTTCAAGTTGTCGACGAGCTTATAGACGCTTTAGATATAAGTCACGGTGATCCACTGGCAGTTCTAGGCCGCGCATTGAGGGGCTCTCCAAAACAAAAAATCCCGACTTTTGGGATTCAAAATCAAAGGCTCAACCAGATCAACGACAGTAGTTTGAGGTTTCCGAAGCTCTACCGAGCCTGGGTTAGGGCGGGGGCCAGCCCGATACTTGAAAGACTTCACTCTTTGCTTCTTGGGCCCATGACAAACTCGACGCTCTCAATAGACGTCGAAGGAAGTTTGGAGCTAGAGCTACACAAGTTTCCCAATCTTATTCCGGTAGGGTTCCATTATCAGTACCCTGTCGACCAATTTCGTTGGGCACACAAAGGTGACGCTCGGGTCAGGTTTGGTTTTATTGGAGCAGCGACTAGCGCAACAAAAAACCAGAATCGAAACGTAAGTGTCACGATTGACTTGGATACAACATATTGGAGTCATACGCCCACGCATGATATTCAGATTTACTGTCATGGGCAAAAGTTAGGCAGCCTTAGCAAAACCTCCACTAGACACAAATTTGCGGTTCCTATTAGGACCTATGGGTTTGAGCTTTCTTTCCGATCAAGCCAAATACCTGATCCCTTAGAGCACGGGATCCAATACAACATGTACCAGATGTTGTGCCCAATCAAGTCGATTTCAGTGAGTCTGGGCACTAGATAATTCGGAAGAGCTTATATCGAGTTATCTCGTTGCTGCGTTCTCCTAGGACAATAGAAAAGCCTGGTATTTGAATTAACTGGTTCTTCCGGTGGCCCGTGAATCTTATCCGGATTGAAGCAATAACCTAAAGCTGACCTAGGATTTGGGCGCTTTTGTGGCACTGGATTTATTTGGTGGGAACCATTTTCTAACTATTGGGGTGTAGGCTCCTTGAAGGTTAAAAACAGAAGTATAGATAGTTCAGACGATAGGTAAATTGGCTCAGGTGCGAGCTCAGAACCCAAGAAGCTTACGAACTTGGCATTTAGGGGACATGGTGGGTGTCTGGTTGCATTGACAAAACTTGGTTGGAGTTTTTGATGAAAATTTCCTGGAACAAACTTCCTGCAACAATATCTTGCCGGCTGTGCGGTTTCGAGGGACTAGGGCAAAAGGTATTGCGGCTCAAAACCATCGCTGAAATGGACATCGAACCGGTTGAGTGCCCTCAATGCCTAAGTCTTGACATTCTTCCCGAGCCTCAATACTTTTCCCAGACAGATCCGGAAGTCGATTCCTATGTCGAAACCGGGGTGGGAATCGACTCGATTGCGAGCCTCGTGAACAGCATGCCACGCGATTCGGTGAAGAACTTCATCGATGTTGGATGCGGTTACGGCTTCTCGTTGGCAATTGCTCGTGATATTTTCGGATGGAATGCGATGGGATTTGAGCCCTCGCCGCTCGGGGTCGCCGGCGCAGCAGCTCTTGGGGTCGAAATCCGAAATGAATTTTTCACACCAGAAAGCCAACTCCCCGGATCGCCTGACTTTATTCTGTCGAGTGAGGTCATCGAGCACGTTCCAGATCCGCTATCTTTTATCGAAACCCTTCACAACCAAATGTCGAATCATTGCGTGCTTATGTTGAGTACACCTAATCGCGCTGTTGTGTACCCAGAATTCCCTGACGATATGTCAGAGATGGCACTGAGCCCTGGGTTTCATGCCTTTGTTTCGAGTGCCGCGGGCATGCGAGCACTTCTTCTGAGAGCTGGATTTGTTCACATCAACGTTCGCGAAGACGGTGGAACACTTTTCGTATCCGCCTCAAAATCAAGTGACGCACTCAAGCTACTTTCAAAGAACGCTGTCTCGCGAAGCGTAATCGAGTCTTGGTACACTTCGGCCGTTGAACTTGCAGAGCCCGGTTCGTCGCTGCGAATCGCGCTCGGCCGTCGATTGTTTGATTCCCTAGTGGCCACAGGAAACTTGTCCGTCGCCCAAGAACGTGCCGAAAGTCTTCGAAACGACTTGGATATCCGCTACAAGAGTGATGACCTTGATTACCTTGTTCGCAACGCGACTAAAGGGACCTCGAGCCTTTCGCTGCCGAGCGTTGCGTCACTTTCCTATGGGATGGGAATTTTTGCCTTACACGTATCGGGTGATGCCGACCAGGCATCCCGTAGTTTTTCAACTTGCATCGATTCCGTGAGGAAGTGGTTGAGCCTTGGGCTTCCGCCCAATTACCACCTTATCTCTCTGGTGCGCGAGTCGCACATCAATCGGCTTATATCCTTGGCTCGAAACAGACCCGACGAAGCTCAGAGCGGAGCTCTTTCAAGTTTTGATTTGGTTGACATCGACCAA
Organism: Rhodoluna sp.; assembly: GCA_021741705.1. GTDB lineage: Bacteria > Actinomycetota > Actinomycetes > Actinomycetales > Microbacteriaceae > Rhodoluna. The sequence goes on from JAIOXP010000024.1 coordinate 15,123, forward strand.
AAATACTTAGTTGCGCGCGTCCTAGTGGAGG
>JAIOXP010000025.1:0-14138 GCA_021741705.1 Rhodoluna sp.
CCAAGGCGCCAAAGCTGGACTCCATGACCAAGCAAATAGCGGCCTGGGCCAAAGCCAGCTCGGTTTCCATCTCTGCTGTCTCGGTTGACTCTTCGCTGTTTGGTGGCGATAAGGAGTGGCACCCAACCTGGAGCAAGCTAGGTTTGACCTCTGGCTACATGGCTGCGGTTTCCGCGCTGCAAATCGATGCCGCGAGACTCACCAGCACCCGCTATCCAAACAGCTGGCTCGCTCAGCGGACCGCGACTCCTGTGAAGCAAGCCGGAGAACTTTTTGTTGCATCCCTGAATAAGCAGGGCATCGCAGCCGGGCTGAAAGCCACCATTTCGAAAGCACCTAGCAACTCGGTTGTTATCGCGAGCGTGCAATCACGTCCGGTTAGTGAACTTATTGCCAACATGTTGCGGGTCTCAGACAACTCCCTCGCTGAGGCATTAGGCCGGGTGGCGAGCATCAAGTACGGCCTCGATGGCAGCATGGCCTCGCTAAACACGCTCTACAAGAAAGTTCTCAAGGCCCGCGGTTTAGATGTTTCGCAGATCTCCATCGTCGATGGCTCGGGACTCTCGAAACTCAATCAAGTGCCAGCCGCCTTGATAAATGACCTACTGGTTTTGGTCAACCAAGGAGTCGGTGACTACGAAGCACTTGAGGCAGGACTGCCGGTTTCAGGCCAGAGCGGTTCACTCAAATCTCGCTTTGCAACCGGAAGCAAGGTAGACACCAAGGGCAAGGTCTTTGCTAAAACCGGCTACATCCTCTCCGGTTATTCGCTGGCCGGATTCTTGATTGCTAAAGACGGCACCGAGCTAATCTTTACGGTTTACAACCTGGCTGATCGGGCAAACGCCAACCACCGTTTGGCAATGGACAACCTTGTTTACCGCTTCTACCAGTGTGGAGCTAGCCTCAGTAACTAATCCAGGGCTGCGCGGGTTTTGTCCAGTGAGCGCATGATTTCGAGGCTAAAGGAATGAGTGTGATGGCGGTTCTCAATTTCACCGGCAAGCACTGAGTTGCTCACCGCTTCAATCATGTGAACGTAGCCCGCACCCTTACATGGTCTTGAGATGCTCTCAACTTTCGCCACATCGCTATTTGGCTCGAAGGTTTTGATCACGGCGTCGGTGGTGTGCCAGAACGCCTCATGAATCTCAATGATTCCAAGATCACCAACCAACCTGGCTGCCAGTCCAAGAGCTGTTGCAAGTGAGGAATTGCCTCGGCCCGTTACTCCATTTTCAAATTCAAAACTGGTCATTGCCAGCGCATCAACACCATTGGGGTAGTTATAGCCGGCGGTGGTTTGGTGCTTGATTGGGCTGTCGGCAAACCAACGGTTTAGCGTTGTGGTGTAGACGCCCTGGTCCAAACTTGACCCACCACCAAGTTCCTTATTGAACAATCGGTGGTTGTTGTCAAAGGCTCGCGAGAAACCAAAGTTGGCTTCGATCAAACGCAGTTGTCCAATGCGACCAGACTTCACGATTTCAATGAGCTCATTGTGCAGCGGCAGGAACTTGGTCCACATCGCTTCCATGGAGAAGAGATTCTTTTGCCGAGCAAGTGCATAAATCTCTTCGGCCTCTTCGGCCGAATTCATAAATGACTTCTCGACCAAAATGTGCTTGCCGGCCTCAATAGCTGCCTTCGCCATCCAAAAGTGTTCGGAGTGAGGAGAGGCGATATAGATAAGGTCAATTTCAGGGTGAGCAATTGCCTGCTGAAAGGAAAGACTGAGTGCGCTAATTCCAACTTCGGCTAGCTTCTGATCTGCTTTGGAGGAGTCTCTTGAAACCAAGGCAACCAGCTCGGTGTTTTCACTTAAGGGAAAGTCTCGAAGAATCAGATCGGCCATCAAACCGGTACCAACCATTGCCCAGCGGATCTTTGCCATCTGTAACCAACTAACTTATTTAGGAGCCTTTGGTTACTTTATTGGACCCTGCCAGTGAGCGGGCCATCGATGGGAAAACCAACCCGTGCATTGGCCAAACTGCCCACCAGTAGATCTGACCAAATAGGCCTTTTGGAGCATAAATTGCCACCTGGGTCAAAATCGTTCCGCCGGTTGCGGCATCGACTTCTAGGTCAAATTCCAACCATGCCCGACCAGGCAGTTTCATCTCGGCACGCAGTCGCAATAGCTGCTGTGGGATGACCTGCTCAACTCTCCAGAAATCCAGTGCATCGCCAACCTCTAGGTGGTTGGGGTCGCGTCTGCCTCGTCGAAGCCCAACTCCTCCCACAAGTCGGTCCATAATTCCGCGCAGTTCCCAAGCCCAGCTTGCAGTTGAGTAGCCGTTGTCGCCGCCAATTGCCTCAACCCGCTTCCAGACTTCTTTGATGGAGTCCTTGGTGTGGGAGATGCGGACATCTTTATAGAGCGAGCCACCTGCCCAATCGGGGTCGGTAGGTAGCGGTTCAGATGGGGTTCCAGGGGATGATGCATCTGACCAGCGGGTTTCCACTCTGGCCTCTTTGATCTTCACCAGCGCTAGACCAACCGCTCGTTCAAAGTTGGTGAGCCCTCCCTCAGGGTCGGGAATCAGTTTGCGAATTCGCTGGTCGGTTGCAACCACCTCGTTCTTGAGGCTGTCAACCAAGCGCCTGGCCAGGGTAATTGGAACGGGAGTCACCAACCCAACCCAACCACTTGAGAGTTTTGGAGTCAGCACAGGAAGCGGAATGATGATGCGCTTTCTAAGTCCGGCGACCTTGGCGTAAGCCTGCATCATGTCTGCGTATGTGAAAATCTCTGGGCCTGCGATTTCGTAAACGCCGGCTTGTTTAGAAGTCAGCCCGGCAGTGCCGACCAAATACCGAAGCACGTCTCTAACTGCGATTGGCTGAATGCGATTCTTGACCCACTTCGGGGTGGTCATGATCGGCAGGCGTTCGGTTAGGTAGCGCAGCATTTCAAAAGACGCCGAACCAGAACCGATTACTACTCCAGCTCTTAGTTCAAAAGTTGGAACGCCAGATTCGGCAAGAATTCGACCGGTGTCTTCTCGCGCCTGAAGGTGCGGGGAAGCTTCTTGTCCCGGGGTGATGATGCCACCGAGGTAAATGATTTTGCCGACCTTGTTTCGCTTGGCTGCATCACCAAAGACTTGCGCCATGTTGCGCTCTAGTTGCTCGAAGTCACCTTTGACCAAGAGCGCATGCAATAGGTAGTAAGCCACCGAGACCCCGGCTAGTGCCGAATCTAGCGCTGCCTCATCGTTTGCGTCACCCTCAACTACCTCTACCTGATTGATCCAGGCGTGGGTTGAGAGGCGCTGTGGATTTCTAGCCAGCACTCGAACGCGATAACCGGCTTCAAGAAGCTGAACAATTAGGCGCCCGCCGATATAGCCGGTGGCTCCGGTAACTAAACAGAGCGCGGGCTTACCGCTCTTGTCCTTAAGGATCGTAAGTCCCGCGGTAATTTCTTTTGGCATAGTGTCTAAAACCTAAGGCCTCTCAGAGCGATTCCCGGCTTTGTTCCTGATTCAGCAATTGTTCTAAATCTGTTAGCCGGCGAAGACCAGCCATGGGCTGGCTCATGCGGTGGTTGGATTTCAATCGCTCACTGTTTTTGGATAGGAAGTTCCAGTAACCGGCGGTGAATGGGCAGGCATCCTCACCAACTCGAACAGTTGGTTTGAATTTGCAAGAGCCGCAGTAGTTGCTCATCTTGTTTATGTATGCACCACCTGAGGTGTAGGGCTTGGTGGACATCTTGCCGCCATCGGCATACAGCGACATTCCAATCACGTTTGCAGGCATCACCCAAGGGGTGCCATCGGCAAAGGCATCGATAAACCAATCGTTTACGGACTTAGGGTCAAAGCCGCGCTGTAGAGCGGTGTTACCCAGCACCATAAGTCTTGGAATGTGGTGGGTCCAGGCGCGTTCGTTGATATCTTTCAGCGTGCTGGAAAGACAGTTTGCGTCAATCCCCTTGGCGGTTAGGTCTTGCCAGCCCGTCGGAATTTCTGCTGTCGCTCCGAGTTCATTTAGGTTCTGGTAGTCCTGATCAAAGTGCCAGTAAAGCTGCCAAACGTAATCTCGCCACCCGATGATTTGCCTGACAAATCCCTCAACACTTGCGAGCCGAGCAGCCCCAGATTTGTATGCATCAACCGCTGCATCGACTACTTCACGTGGCGAGAGAAGCCCAAGATTCATCGGGACCGAGAGCATCGAGTGAGCCATAGTCCAATCACGGTTGTCCATCGCATCTTCGTATGGCCCAAATAGATCTAGGCGATTCGTAATGAAATCATTTAGCGCAGCCAACGCCTGTTGGCGATCCCCAGGGAAAATTCTTGGACCATCTAATCCGATGAATGTTGCCTTGCCGCTTTTCTCTAGTGCATCAAGCTCGGCCCTGACCTGATTGTCTAACTCGTCTTCGATTGGGCGATAGGGCGTTGGCAGACCAAGGCCTGGCTTTGGGGGAGGGAGCCTGTTCTCCTCATCAAAGTTCCACTTGCCGCCAACCGGTTCTTTGCCATCCATCAGGATGTCCAGTCGCTGACGCTGCAGGCGATAGAAATCTTCGAGACGCAATCGCCTACCAGCCTTGGAAAGGTAGGCGCTCCAGTCATTTTTGTTGGAGCAAAACCCTGGGTTTTCTAACTTGGTTAGCTTTAGCAAATCGGCTAGGGCGTCAAAGGATCGAGAAGATCCTCTAACCATGCTGGTTAGCCCAGAAAAAGTATTTAGCTCTCGATAATTTTTCAGTCGAACCGTTTCAACATTCGAAGCCTTTGCTCTTGCTAGCTGCGCGTAGCGAAGCAGGTGAGCTTTTTGGCGATGGTAGTTGCGCTTGGAAAATTGGTTGTCAACAATCGGCAGCAGTAGTTTTTCTTCGAGCTCAAAATGTGGTCCGAGTTGATCGGCGAGTAGCAATTGCATGGCTGGCCTTTCAGCTTGGAGTGGATTGCGAGCTTTAGGTATATGTGAATTTTGGGCTGTTTCATTTCCTAAACCAGTGGCCAAAAATTTGGTTCAAAGGGTTATTACCAAACTCATTAGCTGCCAATTGGTGTTTTTTCAAACTGTGTGCGAGAGTGGGTGAACACAAAGGAGTGATACTCGTGTCACAAGTGCATAACCCAAAACACGACCCTGCTGGATACCGAGTGGTGCCTAATACCTCTCGTGAATTGAATCAAGACAGAGTTAAAGAGCTACTCGCCAAAGAGTGGGAGCTATTTCAAAAAACCACAAAACTATCTGGCAAAGAGAACGTTCGAGCCAGCAAGTCCCTACCAATGGGAGTTACATCTAGCTTCCAGCACTGGGACCCCTACCCCATTTCAGTAGCAAGCGCCAAAGGCGCTTACGTCAAGGACGTCGACGGCCGCAAGCTTTTGGATCTATCCATGGGCTTTGGCGCAATGATGGTTGGACACCTGCACCCGGATGTCGTGCGTGCGGTAAAGCGCGCTCTAAACAGCGTTGGCACCTTGTTCGTTACCCCTTCTCCAACTGCAACCATCGCCGCTGAAGCGTTTAAGAAGCGCTTCAACCTAGACATGATTCGCTTTACCAATTCCGGTACCGAGTCACTGATGTATGCAATTCGAACCGCGCGTGCGACCAATGGCAAAAAGGCAATCATCAAACTTGAGGGCGGCTACCACGGAGGTTACGACCCACTTCAAGTTTCGGTCAAGCCAAAGCTTGCGAACATCGGAGATGGCAATGCGCCAATCCCCGATGTTCCATCCGAGGTCGAGGCCGGAGAGGTTTTTGTAGTTCCTTACAACAACCTCGAATACCTCGAGAAGATCATGAGCGAAAACGCTCACAAGATCGCAGCCTTCTGCCTTGAGCCGGTGATGGAGAACATCTCCATCGTGCTTCCAGACGAGGGCTACCTTCATGGAGTTAGAGCGCTCTGCGATAAGTACGACATCTGCTTGATCTTTGACGAGGTAAAGACTGGACTCACCGCTGGAGAGGCAGGCGCTGCCGGTCGAACCGGTGTCGCGCCTGACCTAATCACTCTGGCTAAGAGCATCGGCGGCGGCCTTCCGGTTGCTGCCTTTGGTGGCAAGCAAAAGTACATGAACGCTGTTGTCGATGGTCGCATGGCACACTACGGAACCTACAACGGTAACCCGCTGGTTATGGCAGCTGTCATGGCGGTCGAAAAGCTTGTAACTCCGAAGGCCATGCAAAAGGCCGAGCAAATCAACGTCAATACCCTGAACAAGATCAACGCAATTATTGAAGAGTATGAGCTACCAGCTCACACCATCGGATTGGGACTAAAGGGAGCAATCACCTGGTCTAAGACTCCGGTGCGCAACTACCGCGACTTCAAAAACGTTGACTTTGGAATTGCCGAACTGAGCTGGCTCTGGGGCATCAACCGCGGCATCATCACCCCTCCGGGACTAGATGAGCAGTGGTTGGTTTCGCTAATGCACACTCAGAAGGACATGGACAAGATGGTCGAGCACTTTAGGGAGTTGGCAAAGGCCCTTCGCGCATAAACTCTTGGGGCAACCAAAGGAGTTATGTGAAACCGAAGCAACTTTTCCTAACCTTCGCTAGAGGCGAGGCCATCACCTGGACGCTACTTATTACCGCACTGGTGATACGCGCGATGGGAGATCCAATCCCAGCGATTGTCACGATTGCCGGAGGCATCCACGGAGCCGTCTTTTTGGGCTATGCCGTAACCGCACTGTTGGTTGGCATCAACCAGCGCTGGAGCTTTGGCAAGTTGGCCATGGCGCTGGCGCTGGCGATTGTGCCATTCGCAACTATTCCATTTGAGCGTAGGTTGGTCGCAACCTCAGCGCTTGAGGGATCTTGGAGAACTGAGTTGAGTCAAGACCCCAGAGATAAGGGTTTTATCGATCGACTATTTCGCTGGTTTATAGCTCGCCCATTTGTGCTGCTGGCAGTTTTGCTGATCGCTATTCCGGCGGTGTTCGCATTCCTATTATTCTTAGGGCCACCGACCGAGTGGTTCAAATAGCGGTTAAAGAAAAACCCCGGGTCCTAGGACCCGGGGTTTCTTTTTAGCTTTAGTAGTTCGCGAATAGCGAAGGGAAGATGGCTCCAAAGATCAACATCGCTGGAAGCATTCCCACTAGCACTAGGGCTTGGACAACGTCCCAATCAATCTTTTTCATTGGAGTCATGAACCTTTCTATTAGTCCTTGAACTCGCTCTTTGCGAAGCTAGCGTCTTCCTCAGTGCTCTTGATGCGAGCGATGGTGAAGATAACTAGGCCGAATAGACACTTAGCCAAGATGTCGGCCACGGTGTAGCCAACCTCGCGTAGTACGAATCCACCCTCGTCGAAACCAGTTGCGTTCATGTTTGCGATGAAAGCTAGTGGGTAAACACCCCAGGTTGCTAGAAGAAGTAGACGTAGTTCCTTGATCTTGCGCTGAACAGCAGCGGACTGCTTGTCTAGGGACTTGCCTAGCTCAACGAATAGTACGTACAAGATGTATAGGAATGGGATGGTTGATAGTAGACCCCAGACCGAAGGCGCGATGCCTGCGATGTTTAGGCCTGCGTCACCTGGGTAACCAAGACCGATCATCAGTGCAGCAGCTGGTACTAGGCGAACTAGTAGTGAGCTCTGTACTGCGCGGGCTAGGCCAAGAACTGCAATGGTCTCTACCAATAGCAGTGGAACGGTTAGGAACCAGTCCACGTAGCGGTAGCCCACGTTGTAGACAGCGCCTTCAATTGCATCTGGACCGAATGCGTGCTCGAAGCTGTCAAACATTCTGAAGTAGTGGTAAGCAGCGATACCGGTTACGGTTGCCGAAACCATTACTGCCATGCGGTAACGAGGTAGTACGCGGTCCTTTGCCATCACCAAGAAGATGGTGGTGAAAAGCATCGCTGCAATACCCAAAGAGAGCATGTTGAATACGATGCTGTATCCGCCCTCGCTGATCAATGATTCCATTTCGAAAGTCCTTTCAATGACTTTTGTTTAGGTACAAGTCAGAAGTCCACTCGTCGAGCTTTATCGGCTCAGGCGAATCGGCTACATTGCTCGACTCACAGCGATTTAACAGCATGATGCGAGTTGCTCGACCGCAAAAAAGGTAACGTTTTGGTAACTTGTTGCGGATTTCCTTAGCCGTTGACCAGTCCGAAGGCGTTCAAAATAAACAATCCAGCCAAGAACAGCGCCATAACTATGTAGATCCATTCGATGAGCGGAGCTGGCTTTTTTGAAGCTTTGGCTGCCTTTATCGCTTTTATGCTCTTGGAAACTCTCCAGCCGAAAAACAGCACGGCGGCCACCACAAGTATTCCGTACCAAAAACTATCTAGATTCAGATTCACTGGTCTCCTAACTGATGAAAGTCAAAGGCATAAAGGCTTCGATCATCTTCAAATTCGCGTCTAGGGCTAAAGATACTGCCCAACCGACAGCTAGATAGAAAAGAAGTCCTAGCCAAAACTCCTATTTCACCAGGTGGACATCCTGCTTCGCGGAGAATCAAAGGCAGTTTTTACCGACGTAAAGGAACAATTCGCAAGTCTGTTGCTCTGCCAGCGTCAGATGATGGGGGCACAGTAGTAGTTATACAAAAGTTATCTTTTTTTGTGGGTTTCTGCCCGTTTCAACGTCTTTTTCTGAGAATTCGCTGTTACTGTCGTTGAAAATTCGCCATACAGGCAAAAACGGAGAACAACAAGGATGTTGGCAGAAGAGCGAAGACTCAAGTTAGTTGAGTGGACGCGCGTCGAGGGAAAGCTTGATGCGGGCCGCGCGGCTGTGAAACTGGATGTCGCCGTAGAGACTGTGAGAAGAGACCTAGATCTGCTTCAGCGCCGAGGGGCACTTCGTCGGGTGCACGGCGGAGCGATTTCAAACGATCGCTTTGGTCACGAGTACACGATGACCGAAAGACTCGGCCTCAACCCTGACAAAAAACGAATGGTGGCTCAGCTCGCCTCCTCATACATTCCGGAAGAAGGATGCATCTTTGTCGATGGCGGTTCTACGACCGAATGCCTTGCCCCTTACCTCAGAGATAAGCCAAAGCTAATTGTCGTTACCAACAACATCAATCTCGCATCCAAACTCGCCGATAGCTCAACCCAAACCGTTGTGCTTGGTGGTCGCATTCGCCCGGCAACCCACAGCTCTGTTGGGGCTAAGACCGCGTCTGAGGTCTCTGACTACAACGCCATCTTGGCCTTCATTGGAACCAACGGGGCATCGTTGGATGGCGGAATAACAGCCTTCGACACGGACGAGTCCCAGGTGAAGAAGATCATGATGCAGCAATCCAGCGAGCGAATTCTGCTTGCGGACAGCGGAAAGTTCGGGATCGCATATCCCGCCAAGTTTGCAAATTTTGATGACTTTGACCGAGTGGTCACGAATCTGGATATTGAGCAGAAGTATCTAGATAAGTTCTCGAGTGCAGGTGTAGATGTTGCGCTCGCGTAAAGAATTCCTAACGACCCCTCACTGGGGTCTGAGGGATAGGGACGGTGCTCAAGACCTTTGGGCCTCCGAAATAGCTCCAAAAAATCGAAAGCACCGACCCGTGAATACAAACCCCCTAAAGGAAGGCAGTACCCATGAGTAATTTTATCCCCGCGGGTGACGGTGGCCACACTGGCTGGCGCGCAGCGGTTCAGAAGCTAGGTGGAAACCTCGCAGGCATGGTAATCCCAAACATCGGAGCATTCATTGCTTGGGGACTCCTAACTGCACTTTTCATCCCGACCGGTTGGACACCTAACGAGCAGCTAGCTGCCATGGTCGGTCCAATGATCGTCAACCTATTGCCGATCCTCATTGGTTACACCGGTGGTCGACTTGTACACGGACAGCGTGGAGCTGTTATCGGTGCAGTGGCAACAGTTGGTGTGATTGTGGGAACTTCAATCCCAATGTTCCTAGGTGCCATGATTATTGGTCCTCTAGCTGCATGGGTTTTGAAGAAGATTGACTCAGTTCTAGACCCAGTTACCCCTCCTGGATTCGAAATGCTGATCGGCAACTTCTCACTAGGTATCTCCGGTTTGCTAATGGCAATCCTTGGATTCCTAGGAATTGGACCAAGCGTAAATGCACTTTCGGACGTCTTGGGCAAGGGCGTGCAAGCGCTTATTGACACTGGATTGTTGCCACTTGCTTCAATCTTGATTGAGCCAGCAAAGGTGCTATTCCTCAATAACGCAATCAACCACGGTGTACTTGCACCGATCGGAGTTGTTCAGTCCGAGGAGCTTGGCAAGTCAATCATGTTCATGCTTGAGACCAACCCTGGTCCTGGTCTTGGAATCTTGGTTGCCTTCTGGCTAGCTGGTCCAAAGATCCTTCGTGGTTCCGCACCTGGAGCAATCATCATCCACTTCCTTGGTGGAATCCACGAGATCTACTTCCCATACGTATTGCTTCGCCCACTAGTTATCCTTGGCGCAATTGCCGGTGGTGCTACTGGTGTTGCAATCTTCTTGGCTACCGGAGTTGGACTAGTTGCAACACCATCTCCAGGATCCATCTTCGCCTACCTTGCAGTTACCCCTCCAGGAAACCACTTCGGTGTGTTTGCAGGAATCTTGCTATCGGCAGCAGTCTCATTCGTAGTCTCCTTCTTGATCCTCAAGGCTTCAAAGGCTGGGAACGACGACCTAGACGCTGCTAGGGCAAAGAGCAAGGCAATGAAGACCGGAGCTGCTGAGTAACGATGGCAACTATCTCCGGCGCTGACGTCAAGCACATTGTTGTTGCTTGCGAAGCTGGCATGGGTTCATCGGTAATGGTTGCGAGGATGCTTGCAAAGCAGCTGAAGCACACCGGTATCACCGTGAGCCACACCCCCGTCAATCAGCTTGCTGACGAACCTCATGACTTGGTGCTTTGTCACCGTGGTCTCGGGAGTCGCGCAAGGCAAGCTGTCCCTGGCTCGGTGGTGATCGTTTTCGACATGTTCTTGGGTGATTTCAAAATCGCGCAATTGGTGTCAGACCTATCAGAAGGTGCTGAGATCGTTGGTGACTGAGCTAATCACTCAAGCCGGAATCGTGATTGGTGCTACTGCCTCCTCTTCGGAGGAGGCAGTAGCTCAATGCGGAAAGCTCCTGGTCGAACTGGGAGCAGTAAGTCAAGAGTATGCAGATGCCATGTGGGAGAGAGAACAAATCTTTCCATCGGCTATCGGAGTCGGTTTCGCTATTCCCCACGGGACCGACGAATCCCGGAAATTCGTATCAAAGGATCAGTTGGTGTTTCTTCAACTCAAAACACCGATAGCTTGGGCCGAAGAAGAGGTTCGTTGTGTTTTGGGAATTGCCTCCAGAGGAGATGCACACGTTGAACTTTTGGGACAGCTCGCTGAGCTCCTTCAAGTACCGGAAAATCTAGAGATTTTTTATGGTTCGGATTCAAAAGAAGAAATTCTGAAGCTAATAGCTTCAGGCGCAAGTCTCTAAAGCGTCAAGCTTAGGAAGGAGGCAAACCATGAAAGCAGTGCACTTTGGTGCCGGCAATATCGGCCGTGGCTTTATCGGAGCCGTCCTCCAAGATTCTGGTTATCACGTAGTTTTTGCAGACGTCAACGAGGACGTCATAAGTTCGCTGAATTCGGCTGGTCACTATCGAGTTATTGAGATTGGTGAGGCTGGCAGCACCTCGGACTATCGAAATTTTTCCGCCGTTAACTCCATGCTCGAACCAGAAAAGCTAAGAGACGAACTTGCAACAGCCGACTTGATTACGGCAGCTGTTGGAGTCAACATTTTGCCTCACATTGCACCCGCTATCGCGGAAGCGCTGAAGCTGCGCAAGCTAAGCGCACCAGTTTTGATAATGGCGTGCGAGAACGCGGTGAACGCGACAGACCTTTTGGCCGACGAGATTGCAAAATATGGAATCGATGAGTCCCGGGTAATTTTTTGTAACACTGCGGTAGATCGAATTGTGCCTATGCAAGACGCCGAGCTCTTTCCAGATGTTGAAGTTGAAGTGTTTTCGGAGTGGGTAATTGAGACGAAGAATCTTGAAACTCCACTCAGCATTCCCGCTGCGAAACTCGTTGCAGATCTCCAACCCTTTATTGAACGCAAGCTCTACACCGTAAATACCGGTCACTGCGCCATCGCCTACCTCGGTCAGAAGGCCGGACAGCTAACAATCGCCACAGCCCTGAAGGATCCGGAGATTGAGCGGGCGGTGTCGGAAGTGCTGGAAGAGACGTCCAAGGCTTTGATAATCAAGCATGGATTCATCGCCGCCGAGCAAAGCGAATACGTGCAAAACACTCTAGAGCGCTTGCGGAACCCATTACTTGATGACTTGATTGTTCGAGTTGGCAGAGATCCAATTCGAAAAATTGCTCGCAGCGAGAGAATCATTGGACCAGCCTTAATTCTCGCAGAAGCAGGCGAGGAGCCGAAGGCCCTAATGGCCGTGCTAGAGGCAGCGTTGGAATTTGACATTCCAGGGGATCAGGCCAATTTGGATTTGCAGCAGCAACTGCTTTCGCTTACCACTGAGGATTTCGTCACCCTACACATGGGCCTTAGCCCAAGCGACGCCATCTGGACGTATGCACTTAGGGCGACCGGGGATGCCAAGAATAAGCAACGGGTTTAGGTAGCCGGGCTTCTGATTGGCAAGTTCGTTCAATTAGGCTGGAAATCCCCGAGAACAAATCGACCAGTGTGAATATCAATTACCCAGCTGACCTGCCAGTCTCACTTCTTCGCGAGGAGATTATTGAGGCGATTCAAAAAAACCAGGTTGTAGTTATTGCTGGTGCCACGGGTTCGGGTAAGACCACGCAGATTCCAAAGATGTGCTTGGAACTGGGCCGCAAATCAATTGCCCACACTCAACCCCGTCGAATCGCTGCTCGTTCGGTGGCGGAGCGCATCGCCGAGGAGCTCAAGGTAGAACTTGGCCAAGAGGTTGGATATCAGGTCCGCTTCACGGACACATCGTCTAAAAAGACCCTGGTCAAGGTGATGACCGACGGCATTCTGCTCAACGCGATGCAGAACGATCGAAACCTCACGCAGTACGACACGATAATCATCGACGAAGCTCATGAGCGCAGCCTAAACATTGACTTCCTGCTTGGTTACCTCAAGCAGCTGCTCCCAAAGCGCAAAGACCTCAAGGTGATCATCACCTCGGCAACCATTGACCCACAATCCTTTAGCCGGCACTTCGATGATGCTCCAATCATCGAGGTCAGCGGCCGCACCTTCCCGATAGAGGTTCGCTACCGCCCGGTGGTTTCTGAAAAGCAGGGAGAGTCTGACCCAGATGCCGAGACCACAGCTGACGATTACATCGATGGCGTTGTGTCAGCAATCAAGGAGCTTGAGCGCGAAGAGGCCGGCGATGTCTTGGTGTTCCTATCCGGAGAGTCAGAGATCCGCGATGCCCAGGACGCGATTGTTGGAGCTGCGACCGCAGGCCAGCTAACCAAGCGCATAGAGGTGCTGCCGCTTTATGGACGTCTCAGCTCCGCCGAGCAGCACCGAGTCTTTGAGCCTTCAAAATCCGCTGGCATTCAGCAGCGAGTGATCCTCGCAACAAACGTGGCAGAGACCTCGTTGACGATTCCAAACATCAAGTATGTGATCGACGCCGGAACCGCCCGTATCTCGCGCTACAGCACCAGGCTCAAGGTCCAGCGCTTACCGATTGAGGCGATTAGCCAAGCAAGTGCGAACCAGCGAGCTGGTAGAGCGGGTAGAACATCCCCTGGAACCGTAATCAGGCTTTACTCCCAGGAGGACTTCAATTCCAGACCGGAGTTCACCGACCCAGAAATCCTGCGCACCAACTTGGCATCTGTGATCCTGCAGGCTGCCAACCTTGGCCTTGGCGAACTTGGTAAGTTCCCGTTCCTGCAGGCTCCAGACAATAAGGGTGTCAAAGACGGCAACAATCTGTTGATTGAGCTTGGAGCGTTAGCCCAAGATGAGCAAGGTCAACTCGTTCTCACCGGGTTGGGCAAACAGTTGGCTCGACTACCGATTGAACCGAGATTCGCCCGAATGCTTTTGGAGTCGACCAAGAACAACGTCACCCGCGAGGTGATGGTGATTGTTGCGGGACTTACCATTCAGGACCCAAGAGAGCGTCCTATCGAAAAGCGTGAGAAGGCAGATTTGCTGCACGCTCG
>JAIOXP010000026.1:0-13918 GCA_021741705.1 Rhodoluna sp.
TAGGGGTTTGTAACAAGGTGGTATTTGGATCTAGGTGCTGCAAGTGTTTCGAGTATTACGGGTTCAGCTTCGAGCGGGCTTGACTCTGTTTCAGTCAAATTAGATTCTGCTTATTCCTGATTCTGGAGGCAATCCAGACATCATGCACAAAAGGTCCTGCCAAGCTTCGAGATGGGCCGAAAAATTCAAATCAGTGGGCGACCATGATGCTCGAAGCTCGAGCTCGGCGTGATCGCTCTGACCCGACATCGCACCATATCCTTGCGAGATAATTCTGGTGATGGTGCCTGCCTGCAGGGTGTATCCGGCGCCGCGGGCTTTCAACGAGTCTTCTAACCAGGCCCAGCAGACGTCGGTGATCAGCTCATCCTGACCTATGTCGGTTTCGAGGGGAGATTTTGCGAAGCAGATAATTCGAAAGTTTCCACCCCATCCCTCTTGTGGGGTGTCGGAGTTAAGAAGCACGAATCTTCCAGTTCCCGCATCAGCTTGGGCAGCGTGTGACTCTGCTCCAACGTGGGCGGCTAGAGCAAGCGAGTGTTTAGCTAGCTTGTCTGGAGAAGGAATCTCTGTAACGTTTAGATCAGATCGAATATCCGCTTGGCGCAACGACATGACAGCTAGCTGAAAATCAGCAGCCGTATTGGTCACATCCGCGATCTCAAGCATTTTTTCCAGCTTAAGAGCCCGCCTTGAATTTAGGCTCCAGCCACGCCGTTAGTAGGCCCAGAGGGTAAATGTCGCATCCTCGGATTCTGCCAGAGATACCAGAGATCCTGAGTCGCTAAATGGATTCCTTTGTGGCGTTAGTGATTCGGGCGAGAGCCTAGGGCTGATGGTGATTGCAGATTGAGCCACATGAGTGGTTGCCAAGCACACATTTGTCAGGGTCGGCCCCGCCTCAAGAAGAAGAGCTTTCATGTTCATTCGCTTAGCCCAGTCCAAGAGCGCAACAAAGGGTTCGGATGGATCAATTACAACGTGTTCGAGCTTGGAATCGTCACGACTTGCATTGCTGGGGCTAAAAAGAGTAGCCCCAGAAGAAGCGTCAGCTGCTGGAATCGACTTGAAGTTTCCCGATGCCGAAACAATTGCCAAATGTGACGAAGAAAGTTTTTTGTATTGCTCGTTACGCGCTGTTGCCGCGTCGACAATCACAAGATCGGCTTGCCTTCGAAGTGCCAAGAGGAGCTCGAGATCTTCTCTGGTTGATAGACCCCTGGAGGATCCAGCTTCGTCGAAAAAGCTTCCAGTTGAACTAATCACATGATTAGTGCGAATTCCATCCCAGCTACCGTAGCTTTTTGCTAGCTCTTCTACAGTTGAGACTTGATTAGAAAGCGCGAGTCCAGAAAGCGCTGCAATCATTGAAGGGATTTTTCCCTTAACTGACGCTTGATGCGCGAAAGTATTCCAATCATTCCACGAAGCCTTAGGGGAGACACAACCTTCTGCAGTGATAACTTCGATGGAAAGTCAATGTCGAAATCAAGTGCCTCTTGTACGCTCAGCCCATCGATGACGCTAAAAAGTAAGCTGGCGAATCCTCTTGTTGTCGGGGCTTCCGGAGGAGCACTAAAAAACAATCTGGTTAGGTTGTCTTGGTCAATCTCCACAAATAAATAAATAGGGGATTGACACTCTTCAACTCTTTCCAGAAGTTCTGGATGATCGACGTATCTAGCTGGCAATTCAGGTAGCGCTTCTGAGAACTCCAGCAACAAATCCAGCCGTTCAGACTCTCTGATTGAGGCGAAGTCCTCAATCAGGGTTTCTGGAAGTTCAAGTGTTGCCAATTAGACCAGCTGAGGTACCGGGCCAGGTTCACTACCCAAAGCTATGGGTGCCCGAACTAGAGAACCCCACTCGCTCCAAGAGCCGTCGTAGTTTCTAACGGTTTCAATTCCGAGTAGGTACTTCAACACAAACCAGGTGTGGGATGAACGCTCGCCTATTCTGCAATAGGCGATTACATCGGAGTGACCCGCTAGCTTGGCTCCCTTGAGGTAAACCTCTTCTAATGCAGCAAGATCTTTGAAGCTCTGATCTTCGTTGCAAGCTTTAGACCACGGCACCGACGCTGCTGTAGGGATATGTCCTGCGCGAGTTGCTCCCTCATCAGGGTAGCCAGGAGCAGTGAGGCGATCACCGGCATATTCTTCTGGGGAACGAACGTCAATTAGCGGTTTCCCAAAGTGAGAAGCAACATCGTCGCGGAAAGCGCGGAGTTTCTTATCGTCTCTTTCGATTACCGGATAGTTAGATGGCGCTGGCTTTGGCTCATCTTTAGTCAGCTCCCTGCCTTCAGCAATCCACTTGTCTCTTCCGCCATCGAGTAGTCGAACGTCTTCATGGCCAAAAAGCTTGAAAACCCAAAGGGCGTAGGCTGCCCACCAGTTACTTTTGTCTCCATACAAAACGATGGTGTCTTCACGGTTGATTCCAAGTCTTGAAAAGACCCTAGAAAAACCCGCTCCGTCTATGTAATCACGGGTAACTTGATCGTTGAGGTCGGTATGCCAATCGATTTTCAGGGCAGTTGGAATGTGTCCGGTTTGGTAAAGGAGAACGTCCTCGTCGGACTCAAGCAATACAAGACCCGGCTTCCCAAGGTTCTCTTCGAGCCACTTGGTGCTCACAAGTGCCTTTGGGTCTGAGTACTTTCTAAACTTCTCGGAACTGTCAATGTCGATTGGCAAAGCTATCTCCTTGTAGAATTGGGGATTCAACAGATCCACATGTAGGCGGTGCTATTGTCAACCAATTCAGGAACAATTTGTTCCCTGGTTGAAATCCAGCCCAACCCCACTCTCGGGGAGGTTCTGGACCAGCTTGTTCCTCCAAGAGAGTTTACCAAGGCCCGCTTCGATAACTATCTTCCAAATTCGAGCTTCCCCTCTCAGGCACTGGCTCTTGGCTCAGCCAGGGCCTTCGTAAAGCCGGGGGTTATAAAGTCCCTGTTCTCAATGGGGAAAGCCCCTACCTACTCGGGTATTTACCTTGATGGCGGTTTCGGTGTTGGTAAGACGCATTTGCTTGCAGCAATCTGGCACGAGTTCACCGGCAAGAAAGCCTTTGGAAGCTTCCTTGCCTACACCAGCCTCATCGGCTTGCTGGGTTTTGCAGATGCACTAAAGCACCTGAGTCAGTATCAATTGATTTGCATAGATGAGTTTGAGCTTGATGACCCAGGCGACACCATGTTGATGTCCAGATTGCTTTCAGAGCTTGGAGCGAAGGGAATTCGATTCGCAGCGACTTCTAACACCCCGCCAAATGCGCTAGGGGAGGGAAGATTTGCAGCCAGAGATTTTGCTAGGGAAATATCAGCAATGGCCGACAGGTTCCAAATTGTGAGCGTTGATGGCGATGATTATCGCCATCGGCCAATCGATGGCCACACCGCCGCTTTATCTGATTCAGAGATGGAGAACCTAGTCACAGACTCACTTGCAACGGGTAAAAACGTCTCCCGTGACGACTTTTCCAAATTGCTTCAGCACTTAGCCAAGGTTCATCCTTCAAAGTTTCTAAAGCTGATCGAGTCAATCGACGTCTTGATCTTGACATCCGCTCATAAGTTAACGGACCAGTCGGCAGCGCTTAGATTCGTTTCATTCGTAGACAGGCTCTATGAGTCAAGGATTGCGATTGCTTCAACTGGTATTGGTTTAACAGAAGTTTTCTCGGATGAGCACATTGCCGGCGGCTACCGAAAGAAGTATCTTCGGGCTATTTCGCGGATCGGGTCTTTGACCGAGCTGGCTTAGCTTTCTTTTTCTTTCTCGATAGGTGCCATCTACCTCGAAACCACAAGGCCGCACCTCCCAGCGACATTGCAACAAACGAGCCAAGCAATATACCCAGAGTTGCCTGAGCATAGAGCTCTCGATCATCAATGAATGCCAGATGCGCAATCAGAAGTGAAACTGTGAATCCAATTCCAGCCAAAAGACCTAGCGGGATGAAATCAAGCACGGTTAATGGAAGACGATCTTTTTGCGCCGAAAGCTGGTTGGCGATTACCGCAGCTATAGAAATTCCAACGACCTTACCAACGGCAAGCCCAAAGAAGATTCCAAAGAATACCGGATGCGAATCGCCAGCCATTGTCGGCATGACAACTGAAACGGCCGTGAATGCAAAAACCGGAAGAATGAAGAAATTAGTTGCAGGTTGCACCTTGTTCATAACAGTTTGTGCCCTGACAGCTGGAATTAAGATTCCTAAGATCACACCGGCAACAGTTGCGTGAACGCCGCTTTGGTGAACCGTGTACCAAAGGGCCAAGCCGAACATCGCCCTAACAAGCCACTTGTTTGCAAACTTTGAGGTCTCCGCAAATCTAAACGCGCCGGCAACCACTGCGCTGGCAATCAGCCAGCCTAGCTCAAGCTTTGTGGTGTAAAAAATGGCGATGATGCTAATCGCAATGAGGTCATCAAAAATTGCCAGCGCTAGTAGAAAAACACGGGCTGCGGAGGGCATGCCTCTTCCAAAAATAGCGAGAACGCCAAGGGCAAATGCAATGTCAGTCGCGGCCGGGATTGGCCACCCGATGATTCCATCGGTCCCCCAGTTTATATATGCGTAGATCGCCGAAGGAACGATTACTCCCGCCGAGGCCGCAAAAACTGGAACCATGGCTTTCTTTGGAGATGACAGGGCTCCACTTTTGAGCTCATACTTGAGCTCCAACCCCGCTGCGAAGAAAAAGACAGCTAGAAAAAGGTCAGAAATGATGTGCTCGACGGTGATCTGGATACCGATTGGTCCCAGATCTAGCTTGGAGGCGATTAGATCAAGCAGAGGCCCGCCGAAAGGGGAGTTTGCTAAAACTAATCCAAGCATCGCTGCTGTCATCATGATCATTGCAGCGTTGCGTTCAGATTTCATAGCTCAAAAATACCTCATTTACGAAACAAGATGTTCATCTGATTTTGAAGTTCGTAACATTCTGGAAATCCAATGAGCAACTAGTTGAAACCTTTGGGCGCCAGCATCTAGCTAACAGTTTGCACTCACGTTCTTTCGAGAAAGGCTTCCAGTGGATCAAGGAAACACCGCATTTGTTCTGTTCTCGGCTGCATTCGTTCTGCTAATGACCCCAGGACTTGCCTTCTTCTATGGCGGGCTCGTGAAGGCAAAATCAGTGGTGAGCATGATCATGCTCTCTTTTGGCTCGCTTGCTCTGATAGCTGTTTTGTGGGTGCTCTATGGCTACGCGATTACCTTTGCAGATGTCGGGGACACTGGCTGGATAGGTATTCCACACATCATTGGAATTGACACCAGCTCGCTTGGCCTTAGTGCTCAAGTTGCTGAATCAGCTAACCCGGTTGGCGCCTTTCCAGAGCTTGCATTCGTTAGCTTCCAGGCAACGTTTGCAATCATCACGGTCGCCCTAATCTCGGGTGCGATTGCCGACCGAGCAAAGTTTGGAGCTTGGATGGTGTTCGCTGGTCTTTGGGCAACATTGGTCTATTTTCCGGTTGCTGGCTGGGTATTTAACTTCACCCCTGAAGATGACGGTGGCTGGATTGTTGACAAGCTGGGCGCGATTGATTTTGCTGGCGGAACGGCTGTTCACATAAACGCCGGTGCTGCAGCTTTGGCGCTAGCCATTGTTTTGGGAAAGCGCTTTGGTTTTTCAAGGGGGATAACGCAGCCTCACAACGTTCCGCTTACGCTGATTGGCGCGTCACTGCTTTGGTTTGGTTGGTTTGGCTTTAATGCCGGATCGCAATTAGCAGCAGACGGTGTTGCTTCCCTGGTTGTTATCAACACCATTGCCGCCCCAGCAGCCGCGATGCTCGGCTGGATTTCGATCGAGAAAATTCGTCACGGTAAAGGAACATCGATTGGAGCTGCCTCTGGTGCGATTGCCGGCTTGGTTGCAATCACCCCGGCCTGTGCTTCGATTGATCCGGTTTGGGCAATAGTCCTGGGCTTGGTTGCTGGTTCGCTGTGCGCTCTGGCAGTTGATTTAAAGTTCAGATTCGGCTTTGATGATTCGCTCGATGTTGTGGGAATCCACCTAGTCGGCGGTGTCATTGGAACACTGTTTATTGGTTTGGTTGGCGTTGATGTTGGATTGTTCTTTGGATTCGGCTTTGATCAACTGATTGCTCAAACAATAGGTGCAGCTGCAGTCTTTGGCTACAGTTTCGTGATGGCCCTCGCCATTGGATTCGCAATCGAGAAAACGATGGGCTTCCGGGTCCAAGCCGATGCTGAGCTGGCTGGAATAGATACTTCTGTCCATGGTGAAGAGGCTTATTCGTTTGGAAGCGACCGCCAGAACTAGCTAGTTGATGCGTGCCCTTTAGAGTCAAGGCTCGCATCGGGGCTACTGGCAGCTAGCTTGGATTTGGGTTAGAGTAGCCAAGCAACCTAGGTTGCACGCGGATGTGGCTCAGTGGTAGAGCATCACCTTGCCAAGGTGAGGGTCGCGAGTTCGAATCTCGTCATCCGCTCGCAGTGGCCATGAGCTACGCATCGGTGGAGTGGCCGAGAGGCTAGGCAGCGGCCTGCAAAGCCGTCTACACGGGTTCGAATCCCGTCTTCACCTCGAATTACCCGGGCGATTGGCGCAGTGGTAGCGCGCTTCCCTGACACGGAAGAGGTCACTGGTTCGAACCCAGTATCGCCCACGAGAATATATCGAGGCTTCAAAGAAGGAAAGTAAGTGCCAACAACTAGGCAGTACGACTTGATCCTCGTGGGTGGCGGAATCATGAGCGCCACTTTTGCCGTGTTACTTCGTCAGGCAAATCCAGATCTAAAAATGATTGTTTTGGAGCGTCTAGACAACGTGTCCATGGAATCATCTAACGCTTGGAACAACGCTGGCACGGGACACGCAGCACTTTGCGAACTCAACTACATGCCAGATGACCCAAGCGGAAATCTTCCATCTGCAGAAAAAGCAATTTCAATAAATCAGCAATTCCAGGAGTCTAGGGAATTCTGGTCAAGCTTGGTTAAAGATGGTGTCCTTGGTGAGCCAGAAACATTCATTCATTCAGTTCCGCATATGACATTCGTTCAAGGCGCGAAGGACGTTGACTATCTCGATCGTCGTTACAGGGCGCTAAAAGACCAGCCTCTGTTTGCCGGAATTGAGTTCTCCAAAGACTTTGAACAGATTGCTAAGTGGGCACCCATCATGATTGAAGGTCGCCACCCATCTGATGTTGCAGCAACCAGAATCGAGCAGGGAACCGACGTTGATTACGGTGCGCTTACCGAGCAACTTTTTGCCTGGCTGAAAACCAAGGACGTCGAAGTGCTAACCAGTCACGAAGTTCGCTCAATTGATCGCAACAACGGCTCGTGGCTAGTTTCAGGGAAAAACACTGACTCCAAATTTGAATTCAGCTCGCCGCGAGTGTTTGTAGGTGCCGGGGGATGGGCTTTGAAGCTTTTGCAAAAAGCAAAGATCAAAGAGATCAATGGCTATGGAACATTTCCGGTCAGTGGACACTTCTTTAAAACCGAGAATCCTGAACTGGTTGCAAGGCATCAGGCAAAGGTTTATTCACAAGCAGCAGTTGGCGCGCCACCAATGTCTGTACCTCACCTAGACACCAGAGTTATTGACGGAAAGACCTCTTTACTATTTGGACCTTTCGCTGGTTTGAACCTGAAGTTCCTCAAAAACGGCTCCTGGCTTGATCTTCCAGCCTCAATTCGTTTTGGAAACATAGTTTCTTACCTGTCCGTGGCCCTAAAGAACTTTCCTTTGGTTATGTACTTGGTCAAAGAGATTTTCAAATCCTCAAAACAAAAGCTTGAAAGCCTTAGAGAGTTTGTTCCAAACGCCAAGGCGGAAGATTGGCAGCTGTACGAAGCTGGACAAAGAGCACAGGTAATTAAGCCAGTCAACGGGCTAGGGGTGCTTCAGTTTGGAACCGAGGTCATTAGCTCGGCCGATGGATCGATCGCTGGTTTGCTTGGAGCCTCACCTGGTGCGTCGGTTGCGACTCGGGTAATGCTTGATGTTGCTACGAGAATGTTCCCGGAATCTCAGAACGCTTGGATGAAGGCCATTGCAAACTCGGTGCCAAGCTACGGTGTGAAGCTAAATGATGACCCGTCAAAAGCTCGTGAATCATTGAGCTCGACGGCAAAGACTCTGAAGCTGAAGGCCTAGGCCACTTCAACGCCAAGGAGCATTCCAACTCCATAAGCTGCGGCCATCGTCACTAACGAAACAGCGACATTCCGAAGTACTGGGCGAAGCGGTTTAGCTCCTCCGATGATTGCGGCGACATATCCTGTGATTGCAAGCGAGATCACCACTGAAACAATCGTTGCTGCTTCGCGATAATCGGGCCACGGTCCAGTGATGGCAACAATCGGTAGTACAGAACCAAGTGCGAACGATATAAATGACGCAACAGCAGCTGACATAGGGGAGATGTGCTCGTCTTTTGCAAACTTTCGCGGGCTTCCCTCGTGCTTAATTCTTGAGGCAATTTCGCTGTCTCGTTGTGCGCTGACAGATGCGTATTCGCCTCCTGCCATGGAGATTGATCCCGCTACCAATGCTGCAACACCGGCAATCAAAATCGCACCATTATCGGTTGTAGCTCCAGCCACACCCATCACGAGTCCCGCCGTAGATACGATTCCATCATTCGCTCCAAGAACCGCAGCTCGCAGCCAATTGAGCTTCTTTGCAAGTTCGAGCGTGATTACGTGAGGCTGAGAGGTTTCCATTTTGCTTCTTCCAAGGCTTATCTAGACTCGCAATGTTACCAAGACCAATGCTCCTAGCTGGTTAGGATTGACCATAGTCAAAGGCCAGATTGGAAGATTCACTTGGAACAACAGATATCCATCGCTGTAGATGGCGTAAAGCATCAGGTAAAGCCTGGCACCACAGGCTTTGAGCTGTTCGCCGATAAGGCCGTTGTTGCCATGCGCGTTTCTGGTGATCTAAGGGATCTGGCACACATCGTTTCAGAAGGCGACTTGGTTGAGGCCGTTACTATTTCCTCCCCAGACGGACTGAGTATTCTTAGACACTCAACCGCTCATGTGCTGGCGCAAGCCGTTCAAAGCATCAACCCCAAGGCCAAATTGGGGATTGGCCCACCTATTGTTGATGGCTTCTACTATGACTTTGATGTTGCCGAGGCTTTTACCCCGGAAGATCTAAAAGGTATCGAAAAAGAGATGGAGCGAATTATTCGCTCGGGTCAGCGCTTTGTTCGAAAGGTTGTGAGCGAGGATGAGGCCCGCACACAATTGTCCGCTGAGCCTTACAAACTTGAACTGGTTTCACTCAAAGGCTCTAGCGACCTAGCTGAAGGTGCTGCGGAGGTGGGAGCAGGCGAGCTAACGATTTATCACAACACAGATTCGAAGTCCGGTGAAACTATCTGGAAGGATCTATGCCGCGGTCCTCACTTGCCAAACACTCGAATGATTGGCAATGGCTTTAGCCTGACTAGGCTTGCCGCGGCTTATTGGCGAGGCAATGAGAAGAACAAGCAGCTGCAAAGAATTTATGGAACCGCTTGGGCCTCTAAGGACGAACTAAAAGCTCACTTGGAGCGAATGGAAGAAGCGGCCAAAAGAGATCATCGACGACTCGGTCAAGAGCTAGATCTTTTCTCCTTCCCTGAAGAGATTGGGTCAGGTTTGGCGGTTTTTCATCCTAAAGGTGGAACTATCCGTCGCGTGATGGAGGATTACTCGAGACAGCGTCACGAGCAAGCCGGATATGACTTTGTCTATTCGCCCCACATCACAAAATCCAACCTCTTCGAGACTTCCGGTCACCTGGCTTGGTATTCAGAAGGTATGTTCCCCCCAATGAAGCTTGATGAAGAGCTCGATGAAAATGGAGTTATTCGCAAGCAAGGCCAGGACTATTACCTGAAGCCGATGAACTGTCCTTTCCACATTCTGATTTACAAGTCCCAGGCTCGCTCCTACCGAGATCTTCCGCTTCGAATGTTCGAGTTTGGCTCGGTCTATAGATATGAAAAATCAGGCGTTGTTCATGGTCTAACCAGAGTGCGCGGCATGACTCAA
Organism: Rhodoluna sp.; assembly: GCA_021741705.1. GTDB lineage: Bacteria > Actinomycetota > Actinomycetes > Actinomycetales > Microbacteriaceae > Rhodoluna. The sequence continues at coordinate 10,048 of JAIOXP010000026.1, forward strand.
GACGACGCTCACCTGTTCGTGACCTTAGAGGACATGGAATCTGAACTAACTTCGGTATTGAATTTTGTGCTGGATCTACTTCGCGACTACGGGCTTACCGATTTCTACCTTGAGTTATCTACTCGTGATCCAGATAACGATAAGTTTGTGGGCGATGATCAGCTCTGGGAAAAAGCAACTTCCACTTTGGCCAAGGTCGCCACTGATTCAGGTTTGGAGCTCGTTCCAGATCCAGGAGGAGCCGCGTTCTATGGACCTAAGATTTCTGTTCAGGCCCGCGATGCGATCGGCAGAACTTGGCAGATGTCAACAATTCAGTTGGACTTTAACCTACCCGATCGATTCGAGATCGAATACACCGCAAGTGACGGTCTAAAAAAGAGACCGGTAATGATTCACCGAGCCCTTTTTGGTTCGATCGAGAGATTCTTTGCTGTGCTTACCGAGCACTACGCCGGACACTTCCCACCATGGCTAGCTCCGGTCCAGGTCATGGGAATTCCTGTCGCCGATGAATTCGCCCCGTATCTTTCTTCCGTTATTGCAAAACTAAAATCTCACGGGGTAAGAGCCGAGCTTGACCTAGGCGATGATCGGATGCAGAAGAAGATTCGCAATCACACCAAGGACAAGATTCCATTCCAGTTAATTGCGGGTGCTGAAGATCAGCAGTCCAACTCCGTTAGCTTCCGATACCGATCAGGTGAACAGGTGAACGGGGTAGCCGTCGATGAAGCTGTTGCTCTGATTCTTGAAGCCATTGAGTCTAAGAAGCAGGTTTAGTTGACCGGACCGGAGTTTCTGCCAGGAGTACCAGATAACTATCAAAGACTTTGGACTCCGCATCGCTTGGTGTACATCCAAAATGGACAGCAACCCAAGAAAGACGAGTGTCCTTTTTGCCTGGCACCGCAAGGTTCTGACGAGGACGGACTCATTGTTTTTAGAGGTGATACCTGCTTTGTTTTGATGAACTTGTTCCCTTATAACTCCGGGCACATGCTTGTGTGTACCTATCGCCACGTGGCTTCTTATGAGGACACAACTCTTGAAGAAGCTGCAGAGATGGCTGCTTTGAGTAAGCGCGGAATGCAAGTTCTACGGAAAGTTTCAAGGGCTCAGGGCTTCAATTTAGGCATGAACCAAGGCGAGCTTGCTGGGGCGGGGATAGCCGAACACTTACACCAGCACATCGTTCCGCGCTGGAGTAATGACTCCAACTTCTTCCCAATAATCGCTCAAACCAAGGCGATACCAAGGCTGCTAGGTGAAGTACGAGCCGAGATCCAAAAGGCCTGGCTGGATAGCTAAATCGCCATTTTGGCGGGTTAGAATATTCGAATGAACCCTTCAAAAAATGAATCAACACCCCTAGTTAAGCGCGGCCTAGCAGAAATGCTAAAAGGCGGTGTGATCATGGATGTTGTTAATGCTGAACAAGCAAAAATTGCCGAAGATGCTGGTGCTGTAGCCGTCATGGCCCTCGAGCGCGTTCCAGCCGACATTCGTGCGCAGGGCGGTGTCGCAAGAATGAGCGACCCAGAGCTTATCGAGCAGATCATTGCAACTGTTTCAATTCCAGTTATGGCGAAAGCACGTATTGGACACTTTGTTGAAGCTCAGGTTCTAGAATCTTTGAAGGTTGACTACATCGACGAGTCCGAGGTGCTTTCCCCAGCGGACTACGTAAACCACATTGACAAATGGAAATTTGACATTCCTTTTGTTTGTGGAGCAACTAATTTAGGAGAAGCCCTCAGAAGAATTACCGAGGGTGCCGCAATGATTCGCTCGAAGGGCGAAGCGGGTACCGGAGACGTGTCGGAGGCAACCAAGCACATCAGAACCATCCTTGGCGAGATCAACGTCCTCGCTTCAAAGACAGAGGATGAGCTTTACGTTGCGGCAAAGGAGCTTCAAGCTCCTTACGACTTAGTTAGGGAAGTAGCAAGAACTAAGAAGCTGCCTGTGGTTTTGTTTGTCGCCGGTGGCGTTGCCACTCCAGCCGACGCTGCGATGATGATGCAACTTGGTGCTGACGGAGTATTCGTTGGTTCGGGAGTTTTCAAATCGGGCGAACCTGCTAAGCGTGCCGCTGCAATCGTTAAGGCTGTTGCCGCATTCAATGACCCTGCAGTGATTGCAGAAGCTTCAAGAGGTCTTGGCGAAGCCATGGTTGGCATCAATGTGAAAGACCTTCCCGCACCTCATCGACTTTCGGAGCGCGGTTGGTAATTGCGTATCGGAGTACTAGCTCTTCAAGGTGATGTTAGAGAGCACATTGAAACGCTCGCCAAACTAGCTTGTGAAACTGTAGAGGTTCGCAAGGGCTCCGACCTCAAAAATCTGTCGGGATTGATTCTTCCAGGGGGAGAGTCAACGACAATCTCGAAGCTAATGGACATCTTTTCACTACGGGAGCCAGTTCTCAATTTTGTGCAATCAGGCAAAGCAATTTTCGGAACTTGCGCAGGCATGATCACATTGGCAAACGAGGTTTTGGATAGCGCTTCTGGTCAGCAAAGTTTGGGGTTGATGGACATTTCTGTCCGCAGAAACGCCTTTGGCTCTCAGCTTGATTCATTTGAGGAAGTCATCGATTTTGATGGAACTAATCTGAATGTCGCTTTCATCAGGGCTCCAATCGTTGAAAGAGTGGGCGAGGCCGTCCAGGTCCTTTCGAAACTTAGCGACGGGAGAGTGGTTGCCGTGAGGCAACAAAACATGTTGGCAACATCGTTTCACCCCGAGATAACGGGTGAAACCTTTGTCCACGAGTACTTTTTGAAGATGGCAAGTTCACCCCAATAGTTCTGTTTTAGAATTCATAGCGAAAGTATTCAAGGAGCAAAATGTCAGGTCATTCCAAGTGGGCCACCACCAAGCACAAAAAGGCGATCATCGACTCTCGCCGCGCAAAACTTTTTGCCAAGCTGATCAAGAACATTGAGGTCGCTACTCGAATCGGTGGTCCCGACATGGACGGTAACCCAACGCTTTATGACGCTGTGCAGAAGGGGCGAAAGAGCTCCCTGCCTAACGACAACATCGAGCGAGCCATCAAGCGTGGATCTGGTCAGGATGCGGATTCCGTTGAGTATCAGACGATTTTTTATGAGGGATATGGTCCAAATGGAATTGCGATTCTAATCGAGTGTCTGACCGACAATAAGAATCGCGCCGCAGCTGATGTTCGATTAGCTATCAGCAGGAACGGCGGAACCATGGCTGACCCTGGAAGCGTGTCATATCTGTTTAGCCGTAAGGGTGTAATCACCATCGAGCGCTCGGATTCAGTGAGCGAAGATCAGATCCTCGAGGCCGGTTTGGAGCACGGTCTCGAAGACATCGAAACCAGAGAGTCAAGTTTTGTTCTAACAACCGACCCTTCGGCAATGGTTTCAGTTCGTTCAGCATTACAGAACGCAGGTCTGGATTATGAAAGCGCTGACGTTGAGTTCGTTCCCGCTGCTTCAATTCAAGTAGACGTTGATACTGCGCGCACAGTTATCAAATTGATTGACGCACTGGAGGACTCGGATGAAGTGCAAAGCGTTTATTCAAACTTCGACATGTCCCCAGAAGTGCTAGCGGAGCTAGAAGCCTAAGCGTGACCAGAATCCTGGGAGTTGACCCCGGCCTTACTCGCTGCGGTGTTGGCGTGATTGATCTTGGCAAGTCTCGTAATACCACATTGGTTTACGTTGGAGTGATTCATTCGCTGAAAACCGCCGAGCTCGACACAAGAATTGGTGCGATTGGAACCGAGCTCGAGACTTTGATTTCCAAGTTCAAGCCCGATGTGATTGCAATTGAACGAGTCTTTTCGCAACAAAATCTGTCATCAGTGATGGGTACTGCCCAAGTTGCC
>JAIOXP010000027.1:0-13647 GCA_021741705.1 Rhodoluna sp.
GGTTTTGCCAGCCAGCATAAATCTCTTGAACTAAGAGTTCCAAGTGAGTCACTTCAGTATCTTCTTGGAGCAATCTCTGGCCAAGCCTCGATCGCAATTACTGCTACCGGAGGATCCAGCTAGTGCTGGAATCAATTGTTCGGTCACTACAAGCCGCCAAGAAACAAAACACAAAGCCCGCACCTCAGCTTATTGCCGTTACTAGCCCCCACGGCTCAACCGGCAAAACTACCGTAGCCATAAACATAGCTCTAGAGCTCGCTTCAGAAAAGTATTCGGTGTTGCTAATTGACGCAGATCTTGAAGGCCCGAGCATTGCAAACTACTTCTGCCTTTCAGAACTACCGGCCGGGCTGGTTGGTGCCCTGAGAATTGCGAGCCAGCACCGCTTTGATCAAACACAACTTGAAAGACTCAGCATCAAGATTCCTAGAAGTTCAATCACAGTTTTACCCGGTGTTATCTCAGACCAGGCTTTGGAGCTCACCAGTGAGAGTATTCAGGCAATTCTTGATGTAGCCAAAGCAAGCTTTGACTTTATTGTTGTGGACCTAGGTTCTCTAAAACCAAAACAAGAATTTGATCTTACGAGTGAGGTGGTTCGCAAAAGTAATCAAGTAGTACTCGTGTCACTTGCGGACCCAATAGGGATATTTAGGCTGCTTAGAGTTGAGAAGTATTTGCTTTCGCTAACCGAACAGCCAAAGCTCGTACTAAATCGAACGAGAAATTCAGTTATTTCGCAGGCCGAGTCCGAAATCAAGACCACCCTCGCCGGTCTTGGGGCAATCGAGGCTGCGGCATTTTTGCCTGATGACCCGGTTCATATTGATCAGGCGACAAGGCTCGGAATGTTAGGGGGTGGGCGCTCGGGTGGCTTTCGCTCCGCCGTTGGTATCTTCACCAGAGTTGGAATCCTGGATAGGCCAGGCGCCCTCGATGCACGGGTGGCTAAACTCGGTTAGGTGTCCACACTTTCTCAACTGATTAGCGATTACGGTGTCCCAAATAAGGCGAACATCGAATGGCTCACAAGGTTGCAGTCGGAGTGGCAATTGGTCGCGGACCTATTGTTTGCAGACCTGGTGCTCTGGGTCCCAACCAAGGACGGCAGCTTCGTTGCCGCCGGTCACGCAAGACCTTCGAGTGCGGCAACAGTTTTCTATCGCGACATCAGCGGTGAAGCCATTCGTAAGGAGTGGCTGGCAACAGTAAAGCAAGCTTTCGAGACCGCTCAGATAGTAGAGCAAAAAAGCTCCGATACCGTAGCAGGGCTTCCAACAAGATTTAGCGCCATTCCGGTGCAAAAGGAATCTGCCGACGTAGCAGATCCTTCTGGTGCAATTGCCGTTATCACCCGGCATACCAACCTTTCTGAAAGCAGAACCCCAAACAAGATTCAGCTGAACTATGTCAGCTGCGGCAAAGAGCTACTCTCAATGATTACCGAAGGAACCTTCCCCGATTACTCTTCCCCTACCGGCAGAAGGCGCGGTGCACCAAGAGCTAACGATGGCCTACTAAGACTCGATGTCGATGGCAACGTTAGCTTTGCTAGTCCCAATGGGCTTTCAGCTTTTAGCCGCCTAGGTATCGAAGGTGAAATAGAAGGAAAGTCACTGGCAGAAGTAGCCACCAAGATTGTGAAAGCTCAATCCACCGTTGATGAGTCGCTTCCGCTAGTTCTAACTGGCAAAGCTCCGTGGCGTGCAGACCTAGAGTCAAAAGATGTAACGCTATCGGTTCGAGCGATACCTCTAATGCAAGCCGGTGCTCGAACTGGAGCCATAGTTCTCTGTCGTGAAATCACAGAACTGAGGCGCCAAGAGCAGCAGCTTCTAACCAAGGACGCCACCATTCGTGAAATTCACCACCGTGTGAAAAACAATCTGCAAACCGTTGCCAGTTTGATGCGTATTCAAATGCGCAGAACCACCAGCGACGAAGCTAAAGAGGCACTGGAACAAGCAATTCGCCGAGTCTCAGCTATTGCCCTGGTGCACAACACCTTGGCCGAAGGGTTCTCCGACGAAGTGAACTTTGATGAGGTATTTGAATCCAGCATGCGTCTTGTGGGGGAGTTAGCTACCGATTCATCGAGAGAGATCAAGCTTCGAATTGATGGCAAGTTTGGACAATTAGATAGTGGCCTTGCCACACCGCTAGCTGTTGCCCTAACCGAAGTAGTTACCAATGCGGCAAGTCACGGACTGGGCGAGCACGGCGGAACCATACTTATTACTCCTAGGCAAACCGCCAAGCAGCTGAGCATTGAAGTCGAGGATAACGGGGTGGGATTTGAAAAAGATGCCATCGGCAAAGGCCTTGGAACTCAGATTATAAAGACCCTTATAGAGGGCGAATTGCGGGGAAAGATTAGTTGGTTTTCACCGAAGGATGGCGGCACCAAAGTCGCTATCAGCATTCCGATTTAGCTGGCGCGACGAGCCCTGGCGTACTTACGCTTTAGAGACTTACGCTCGTCTTCACTCAAGCCACCCCAAACTCCGGTGTCCTGGTTTTCCTTGATTGCATATTCGAGACATTCGGCTGTCACGGTGCACTGGCGGCAAACTGCCTTAGCCTGCTCGATTTGATCTACCGCAGGACCGGTGTTTCCCACAGGAAAAAACAGTTCAGGGTCTTCATTTAGGCATCGAGACTGGTTTAGCCACTGCATATCCATGCGAATAATCCTTTATCAGTTGGCCCCCATAGCCAAGACGGGCAATACAAACTCTCACTTAGGTTGGTGAGGTGGAAAATTGTGATTTACGCTTATGTGCGTAACTCGTGTTCTGTATCTAATCGTTCCATACTGGTAGCGGTTTGTAAATACCCAACTTTGGAGCCCAAATGAGACCCTTTAGTAAGGCCCCAGCCCTGGTCCAAATTGTCCTAATTTTGCTAGTAGCCGAAGCCCTTGTTTTAGCGGCCGTTTTTTTCACTCTACTTTTTGAATTTTTCTCGGGACAATTTCAAAGTATTTACGCAGAAGTGTTTTTACTGGTGCTTGCAGCAGCTGCTGCTGTGTGGGTTTTGCACTTTTCTAGAGGATTACTAAACAGAAAACGCTGGGCAAGAAGCGCTGCATTCTTTTGGCAACTACTCCAAGCAGTTGTAGGTGCTGGTGCAATTGCAGAAACTGGAACCAGTCGGGTAATTGGAGCTGCACTAGTTCTAGCCTCTGGAATAGTTGTTGTGCTTTTGTTTAATTCGAAGGTGGTTGCAGCTACCAACGAAGAAAACGATGGGGATCTAAAGAACTAGATATCTAGCTGCTTGCGAAGACTATCGACGTGTCCGGTTGCCTTGACGTTGTAAAGAGCAAGCTCTAGCTTTCCTTGCTCATCGACCGCAAAAGTCGATCTCAGCACACCCTCGTAGGTCCTGCCATACATGCTCTTGGTGCCGTAGGCGCCATACTTTTTGTGAACCGTTAGGTCAGGATCTGCGAGCAAGGCGAACTTCAGCTTGTGAGCTTTCTGGAACTTCTGCATCTTGTCGACGGTATCTGGAGACACCCCAAGCACAGCGTAACCAGCCTTCTCTAGAGCTTTTAGGTTCGAGTTAAAGTCTTCTGCTTCCTTGGTGCAACCAGGTGTAAGGGCTGCTGGGAAGAAGTAAACAATGACCTTTTTGCCCTTGTATGAAGAGAGTTTCACCTTGGTTCCATCGTGGTTTACGAGAGTGAAATCAGGAGCCTTGCTGCCAACTTCGAGCCTTTTTGCCTCAGCCATTTGTCCTCCATTTGGGTTTACCTGGGTCTTGAAACAAGTGTAAACCACACCCAAATTGGGTTTGGTGGCCAGCGATTATGCTTGAAGAATGTTGCTGCGGTTGATTCAAATCTCTCGTCCCGTGCTTTGGATCAACACCATAGGCACCTCGGTCATTGCCATGTGGCTAGGCGGAGACCTGTGGCGCTGGGACATCATTCCTTTCCTTATTTGGGTGACTTTCCCCTTCAACTTGTTGATTTATGGAATCAACGACATCTTTGATCAGGAAACCGACAATATAAATGCCCGCAAGGGTGGCATGGAAGGCGCCAAGATCAGCCCCCGCGAAGTGGTGCCAATATTTGTGGCGGTAGCTGTTACTAACATTCCATTCTTGATCTACTTCGCCTTCACGGTGCCCCCTGCCGCCATGGCTTGGATACTGGCCTATGGACTGTTTTTCTACTACTATTCCTCACCACCGTTTAGGTTCAAGGCCAGACCGGTTTGGGACTCGGTATCTAACACCGACTACGCCTTCCCATTAGTTTTCATCCCATTGGCTTTTGGCCACGAACCACTTTGGTTTGCAGCGATTGGGCTGATGGTCTGGTCCATGGCCAAACACACCTTTGATGCCGTGCAAGACATCCCACAAGATAGTTTCGTTGGCATCAAGACAACTGCTGTTTGGCTTGGCACCAAGGGCAGTGCTTACTGGGTTGGTTTCTGGTGGCTAATCTCCACTATCTTGTTTGCTCTGGTAAACATCCCTGTAGCAATAGTTAACGCTGTTATCGCTGGTTACCTAACTGTTGCAATCTTTAGAAAGCCAGTTCCTGAAACCGGTCGAAAGCTATACCGGCTTTCGATTGCCTTCCCATACATTGCAGGAACTGTTGCCGGTGTTCAGTTGGTGGCTGCAATGTTTATAGGTATCTATCCTTGAGCCAGAAATCTATTGTTGTAATCGGCGCTGGCATCAGCGGCCTGGCAACTGCAGCCCTACTTGCCAAAGCAGGACACAAGGTCAAAGTCATCGAAGGATCCGACTGGATCGGTGGCAAGTCAAAGCGAATCATCGTGGATGGTCAACGCATGGACACCGGACCGGCATTGGTCACATTTCCAGGAGTCTGGAAAGAGTTTCTTCGGAGGTATGACAATCTTGGCGATACCTCTATACCTGCATCTGAAATAGCTCCAATAGAGTTTGAGGCGTTATCCGAGGTGGGCGAATACTTCTATAAGGGGGATAAGTGCCTGCTCCCTGTTGAGCCGGGCAATAAGTGGCACGAGAGCTGGAATAGATTCGAAGCTGTTCACGGCAAGCTCGATAAAGAGATCACAACGCTTTTGACTAACACTTCCATGAGCCCGAAGGCAGTGCCCGCTGTTAGCAAGCTCGTTTCCAACTACGGATTTAGACTCACTACCAAAAGCTACCTCGATGGTTTGAAGTGGTTGCCGGAAGGACTCAAAGAAGTCATCTCGATTCACACGCTTAACGCAGGGGTTGCCCCAGAGTCAACGCTGGCACTTTTTGCCACCATGCCAGCTGTCATGGCAACTCAGCAGGTACTGGTTCCCATTGGCGGCGTGAACGAGATACCTCTTACTTTGGAAAAGCTAGCTCGTCACGCCGGAGCGGAGATCGTCTTGAACCAGAAAGTAGTTTCCATCTCCAATAAAGAGGTAAAAACTAGCTCCGCCAGTTACCAGGCCGATATTGTGATTTCCAGCCTGGATGCCAAAGTCACAGATCGCTTGCTTGGAAAGAAAACTCAGGAAGCTAACCGCAAGATGTCTTGCTCTGGGGTGGCGATCTATGCCGTGCTAGATCAAGACCTACCAGAGCAAACCAAGACTCACTCGGTGATTATGCCGGATGACCCAGCAGCGCTTCACAAGTCACTTGGAAACAAGCAACTACCTGAGCAATCCATGGTTTTTGTGAACTATTACAAGGCAGGACACATCTACCCCAATAAGAAATCCACAGTGGCTGTCTTGATTACTGCTCCAGCCGATGGCAAGCACTACGGCATCGACAGCGACTTCGCTAAGCGAGAGCTGGAGCGAGTGAGCAAAGTTATGGGACTAACTAAGGACATCAAAGAATACTTTGGTGAATTTCAGATTCTAGACCCTGAGTACTTCTCGGGTTGGGGAGCAACCGGGGGAGCTCTCTACGGAGAGGCCAGAAAGATTTGGCAATCAGGACCGTTGCACCAGCCGAAGCATTCTTCGCTTCTTCGACCTTGGCTTTGGCGAGTTGGGGCATCAACACACCCAGGCGGAGGCATCCCTGCGGTCTTGGGTGGATCCCTTATTGCCACTGAGAAGCTTTTGAAGCGAATAGGAAATCAGGATCAAAGCGAAGGCGATGCCTCACTGATTCCACTGCTAGCCCCCAACGCTGATTGACACAGCCACTTCCGAGCCCACTTCTAGCTCTTCTGCAAAACGCACTGCGTTCTTTATTGGCAAATAGTAGAGGCCATCTTTGGGAATTAGTGCTGTTGAGAATTCTGTCTTACCGATCTTGCCAATTACCGGTATCACACCCCAGCCATAAGTTAGCTGAGCAGCTATTGCCTTAATCTTCTTACTTGGTCCCTCAGGAACGGGCACAAAGTAAAAAGGCGACGGTCCGCGCCATTCGATCATTGCGCCTTTGAACTTAGTAACCACTAGTTCTTTGGAAAGCTCATGACGGCTGCGTTTAGTATGGCAATCAAGTAGACCCCACTGACTACCCAAGGTCCAATTCCTTCGGAAATGCTGGAAACTGGAACTCGCTTAGACATGTAAAAAACGTTTATGGCTAGGTGTGGAGCAAAGACAACCCAAGCTAGAGCCATCGCAAATGGCATGGCACCAAGTGCTGGTATCGAGAAAACCGGAATAGTAATTACTAGTACCAGCCAAGCAGATGCGATGTAGTAATCGTTAGCAGTTCTTAGTTTTAGCTTCCAAGGAGCCCCATAGGTTTTATAGGCAACGCCGGCGTGGAATGCAATCCACACAAAAGACACCAGGAAAAACACCCTAGGAACAATATCTAGCGCCATAAGTCCGCCCGCCTGACCATGCTCCATGTGATAGGCATAGTGCACAAAGATATATCCAAAGGCCATCGGCCAAGCCAGCAATCTATTTAGGTTGATTAGCGCAGTTGGCTTGCCCTTGATCCCAAGACCCACCAGCAACGAAAGTAATATCGCACCCAATATTCCCAACACCACCACTTCTTCAGTGAGGTTGGTGTGTGAGGAGGCTGGTTCACCCAAGGAGTAACCCCAACCTCCAAAAGCTGCGGCAAGCGCAACTAGGGCAACAGTAAGAATGGTGTTTTGGTTGGATTTGAGTGTCTTCATGAGTTAAGTCTAAGTCTTGCCTGAAGCCCAGATTCTCTTGAATACGCTGCGCTATTTCCTGCCCCGAACCACACCTTCGCTAGGTTTTGAACCGTTTAGCGCAAGTGGTATTGTTTAGAACTGTTGCCAGTTAGGCAGCTAAAAGCACCTCTAGCTCAATCGGCAGAGCAACTGACTCTTAATCAGTGGGTTCCGGGTTCAAGTCCCGGGGGGTGCACTGAAAATCCAGTTTCTTCTCACGAGAGCTGGATTTTCTTCAATATTGGGCCTTTCTACATAGAGATCAAGTCTCCAATTTCAGTAGTGACCTACTGATAAGGAGTCAGTTGCTCTTTAAGGTGTATTTGACCCGAGGCTGTCTAAGCCACCGCTTTGTTTGCCTCTGATTCACTAACAAGCTGGCTAAGACCATTTCCTAGCCCGATAACCGACCAGCCAGCTGAAGCCCATTTCTCGAGGTCCAGACAGTTTCGACCATCTATGAGCAAACCTGATCTGCGGATGGTCGATAACTGGGTCGGGTCTATGTGCTTGTATTCGGGCCATTCCGTCCCAAGCACCACAACGTCTTTGTCCTCAAAGGCATCTCTTAGGTCTTTCTGGATGCGTAGGGTTGGATAGTTATTCGCAACCTTTGACAATGCGATGGGATCGTGGATAGTGACAATTGACCCTTCCTGATGAAAGCGTTCAGCAACTTCGAGAGATGGGCTATCACGAATGTCATCGGTGTCCGGCTTGAAGGTTGCACCGAGTACTAAGATTTTCTTTCCAAACAAAGAACCAAAATGCTGTTTGGCAATTTCTATCGGTTTACTTCGGCGCCTATTATTCACAGCTTCAACCTGCTCAAAGAGTTTTACGGAATCGCCTAGTCCGAGCTCCTTGGCTCGGGCCACAAGCGAACGTAGATCCTTCGGAAGGCAGCCGCCTCCATAACCAATTCCGTTTTTCAAAAATTTAGAGCCAATTCTGTCGTCGAATCCGATTGCCGTGGCGAGCTTTGAGGTGTCTGCACCCGCAACTTCTGCAACTTCGGCCATCAGGTTGATAAAGGAAATTTTGGTGGCGAGGAAAGCGTTCGCCGCCACTTTAACTAATTCAGCGGTCCTCAAGTCGGTGTCAACATATGGTACACCCTCGTCAATTTGTGCCTTGTAGAACTCCTTAAGCACGTCAGCAGCATATTGGTTTGATGATCCAATGACTATTCGGTTCGGATACAGGGAATCCTCCAGAGCTTTGCCCTCTTGCAAGAACTCAGGGTTCCAAACTAGATTTGGAGCCTTCCCGGTGAGATTCTTCAAATGCTCAATGATGCTGTCTGCGGTTCCAACCGGAACAGTTGACTTGCCGGCAATTACAGACTCACTTGACATGAATGGTAAAAGTTCATCGATTGCTTGGAAAAGGTAGCCCGTATCAGCCGACAGGTCTACCTTTGATTGAGGAGTGCCAACGCACAAAAAGTGAATTTGAGCATCGAGAGTTTCCTGGATGTGCCCCACAGAGAACTGAATATTGCCGGCTGCCAAGGCTTGAGTGAGTGCTGACTGCAGACCAGGCTCGTAAATTGGAATGGAACCATCACGCAACGCTTTTACTTTGGATTCGTCTGGGTCGATTCCAATAACCTGATGCCCCAGCTTTGCAAAAGCAACCGCAGTTGTCGCACCGAGGTACCCCAAGCCAATTACTGTTATCTTCATTCCCACGTCTCGAAAGTAGACTCAAAGATCACGTCTTGTTTTCAAGCCATACCCTTTTTTCAGCAAATTCACCCAGAATTCATGACACCTTAAGGTATCAATTTATTTGCCGTTCCCAGGCAAAACTGCTTTGGACTGTTGTTCATAACTTCACCAGACATTTAGCTTTATCAATCCGAATGTTTACCTGCTGTTCTTATTCTGAGAGCGTGAAAAGAAGAATCGCCGTAGTAACAGAATCGTTTCTTCCACAGATTAATGGAGTGACGAACTCTGTCCTAAGAGTCTTGGAAACCCTGACGCAGCGGGAGTTTGAGGCGATTGTTATCGCTCCAACTAGAGCCTCCTCCCATCACCTAGGCTTCCCCGTCCACACGGTACCGTCTATTGAAGTACGGAGCTTTCCAGTTGGAATTCCTTCACCCTCCGTTGCAAAACTCCTAGACAGTTTCCAGCCTGACCTGGTTCACCTGGCTGCTCCGTTTTGGCTTGGGGCGCATGCAATTGATTGGTCCACAAGAAATTCAGTACCCTCAGTCGCTGTTTACCAAACTGACATCGCGGGTTATTGCAGCCGATACGGGTTGGGTTTTGCTCGACCGTTCATCGACAACCTGACCGCCAGAATCCACTCTCCGGCAACTTTGTCAGTAGCACCTACAAGCGAAGCGGCTAATCAGCTTAAATCACTGGGGGTGAAGAATGTTTCCATTTGGGGCCGTGGCATCGACACTGATCTGTTCACCCCAGAAATCAAACGAACAGTTGAAGTGCAACTTCTGAAAAAGCAAATAGCGCCCAACTCTGAGCTCATAATCGGATACGTTGGAAGACTTGCTGCAGAAAAACAGGTTATGCGTTTGCTTGAATTAGCAGATTTACCGAACATTAAATTTCTAATAGTGGGTGATGGACCAGATCGTAGCCGACTTGAAGCAGCTTTTGCTCCTTTTGGCGCCCATTTTGCTGGTATGCAGACTGGCATTAACCTTGCCAATCACTATGCGGCAATTGATGTATTCGTTCACTGTGGAACTGAGGAGACTTTCGGCCAAACCATTCAGGAGGCTAAGGCAACTGGTATCGCCGTTGTCGCTCCAGATCAAGGCGGCCCAAGGCACCTAATTGAGAGTGGAACTACTGGAATCCTCGTGAATCCCTCCGATGAAAGAGCATATCGCCGCGCTGTAGTTGAGTTAATGGATGATTCACTGAGATCTCAAATGTCTCAAAACGCCCGAATCAGTGTTCTAGAGAATACCTGGGCCAATAACAATAAAGCTCTTCTCGAGATTTATGAACAGGCCATTCAGGACAGCAGAACCTCGCGGAAGTCAGTTCTTGAACTGGCTTGACGCCCAAGAGATTATTTCCTCTTTCGGAAACTACGCGGTGGCCGCTGTGACAGTAGTTATTTTCATTGAAACTGCATTCATCCCGGCATCCTTTCTCCCCGGAGACTCATTGCTTTTCTTGATCGGACTTACCCTCGCTAACTCGGCCTCCGCTATCCCGGTTTGGCTTGGCTTTGCGATGATCTGGATTGCCGCTTTCAGCGGCCCCCTTGTGGGCTTCTTCATCGGTAAGAAATTTGGGACGAAGCTATTTTCTGCTAATCGGGTATGGCTACTTAATGAGAAAACGCTCTACCGAACAAACAGATTCTTTGACCGGTATGGGGGAAGAGCAATAATTCTGGCTAGATTCGTTCCGATTTTGAGAGCCGTAGTTCCCGTCATGGCAGGAGCATCAAATATGGCAAGCGAGAGATTCGTTCGCCTGAACTTTGTTGGGGCAACTCTTTGGCTGTTGGCTTTTATGGTTCCTGGCTATTGGCTCGGAGGCATTGATATAATCAAGAAAAACCTAGAGCTTACAGTATTGGCCGTGATTGTGTTGTCAGCCCTTCCTCTGCCAATAGAGCTGCTCAGAGAGTGGAACAAACAAAGAAAAGTTAGGTCAGCGAGGAATTAGTTCCCAATTTGGATGGGAGCTGGTGCTTGGTACGTATTGATCTAAAGTCATGTGTTTGGGAAGCATGCGGTCACCAGCTGTAATTCCTTTAAGCCGTCTTTGAATAAACGGTGACACGTCGCGAATAAGCCACTCAACGGTTTCCACAATTCCACGGCTAATAACTGATAATTCCTGTGGATCCATTTCAGGATATCGATACTTTAGACCCAGCATTGACGCAGCCTGATTAGCAACAGCAATGTGGCCGTGACCGGAGAAGTGAACCATGTCTTCCGCCCAAAACATGAGGTGCCTAAAGTTTTCAATTCCGTGCACGTCTATCACCGGAACATCAAGCTCCAGTGCTACATCCTCAATCATTTCTGAGAATGCCTTGGTTCGATTAAGCAAGGGGCGGAATATCCTTAAGTGAACAGGGTTTATGGTGTTAGCTACAACTACATGGCATCCGGAGTCTTGCAGATCTATAAGTCCTTGCCGAAAGATTCTGCGAAGGTTTTCGCGATCTGACTTGCTCCCAAACAAGTCGTTAGAGCCCGCCATAACAGTCACAAGAGAAGGCCTGAGTTTTACAGCTTGAGGTACCTGCACTCTAACGATTTTTTCAAGACCAGCCCCCCTAATTGACAGGTTTGCGTACTTGAAAGAGATCCCTTGTTCCTTAGCTTCTCGGGCCAAAATGGCTGCTAGTCGATCGGTCCAGCCATTGTGGTCACGGTAGTGCTTGAATGTGAAGTCCCCCAGACCCTCGGAGAGGGAGTCCCCCAGGGCTATGTAAGATTCATAGGGTTTTCTATTCACACTAAAACTTCACTATTCGTGCATCGACTAGTTAGTAAATGACACGAAATTTCTGGTAACTATTAGGTGAACAATTCGCTAGTGGCGCAATCAGTTGCAATAGGCGTCGACTGACATTAAAACCAGGTGAGCAACTGAAGCGCCGTTTACCAATATTTAAGAAAATCCAGCTCTCGTGAGCAGAAACTGGATTTTCAGTGCACCCTCCGGAATGGACTTGCTTCGAACTTTTACCGGGCACCGCCGCTTTGGCGCTAAGGCCGTCCTTGATTCGGGCGTGTTGTTAGCCCGCTGACTGCCAATCAGGATTTACCTTAAAGCTAAGCCTTAAACTATGGAGGACTGATTGCCTAAAGCCGAAGCCACTTCTACTGCCAAGAACCAAACCAAGAACGACCAGGCGGTGAGAACCTTCGTGCTGGATACTTCCGTATTGCTTGCCGATCCAAAGGCCATGTTCCGATTCGACGAACATGAGGTAGTAATCCCAATCGTGGTAATCAACGAGCTTGAGAAAAAGCGTCACGATCCCGAAATCGGGTACTTTGCCAGAGTGGCGCTGCGACACCTTGACGATCTGCGTCAAAAGCATCAGCGACTTGATTTTCCAATTGAGGTTGACGGTAGAGGAACCCTCCGGGTAGAGCTAAACCACAGCGACCAGTCGATACTGCCTACTGGATTCCAGCTTGGCGACAACGATTCACGCATTCTGTCAGTGGCCATGAATCTATCCAAAGAAGGTTTCAATGTCACCGTTGTTTCAAAAGATCTTCCAATGAGAGTCAAGGCCGCAAGTCTTGGAATGCTTGCGGAGGAGTATCTAAATGAACTTGCCACCGACTCTGGCTGGAGTGGAATTAGTGAGCTAGCGCTTCGCGCTGATCAAATGGCTGAGCTATATGACAATGAAGAAATTACGCACCCAGAGGCGGCGACCCTGCCCGTGAACAGCGGCCTAGTTATCTCCTCAGAAAGAGGACACGCACTCGGTCGTGTCACCTCAAACAGAAAAGTGAAGCTTGTCCGTGGTGATCGCGGCGTGTTTGGGGTTCAAGGAAGATCTGCCGAGCAACGTCTTGCCATTGACTACCTGCTAGATCAGGAAATTGGAATTGTTTCGATGGGTGGTAGAGCCGGCACCGGTAAGTCCGCTTTGGCGCTATGCGCGGCATTGGAAGCGGTTATTGAAAGGCGCCAGCACAAGAAGATCATGGTCTTTAGGCCTCTTTACGCAGTTGGTGGACAAGAGCTTGGTTACCTTCCAGGCACCGAGGCTGAAAAGATGAATCCCTGGGGTCAGGCAATTTTTGACACCTTGAGCGCCTTGGTTTCCAAAGAAGTAATTGAGCACATCCAAGACCGAGGCCTGCTCGAAGTGCTTCCGTTAACCCACATCCGCGGACGGTCGCTGCACGACAGTTTCGTAATTGTGGATGAGGCTCAGTCTTTGGAAAGAAATGTCCTACTAACCGTTTTATCCCGCATTGGTCAAAATTCCAGAGTGATCTTGACTCACGATGTTGCCCAGCGTGACAACTTGCGAGTCGGTAGGCACGATGGAATCGCTTCAGTAATTGAAGCCCTCAAGGGCCAGTCCCTGTTTGCTCACATCACCTTGACTCGCTCCGAGCGCAGTGCCATTGCGGCATTGGTCACGGAGCTATTGGACCGGTAAGTAGTTGGAGATAACTTTCTCGAACTAGGACCCGTACAAGGTCTTCTTGGTGACTGTAGAAATTTCCCAATACTTTGTTGCCCATCCCCTAACTAACATCACAGACACTTAATCAGTGGGTTCCGGGTTCAAGTCCCGGGGGTGCACTGAAAATCCAGCTACTTCTCACGAGAGCTGGGTTTTCTTGATCCTCCAGTAATCTCCAGTGTCTTTCTCAAAGAACTGAGGGTTCCAAAAACAACCAAAATAGGCCAAACTTGAGCATGGCTAAAAAACAAGGCGAGTCGTCCCCAAGGGAACGTTCAAAAGAGGCAGAGGCCTCAATGATTCCGACTAAGTTTCTCGACCGCATCGAAGATGTCTTTCACGTGGTTCTAACC
>JAIOXP010000028.1:0-13280 GCA_021741705.1 Rhodoluna sp.
CAATTAATTTTGTTCGCGGTGTTGGAACCTCCAATGAGGTCCAGATTGATCACGTTGTGGCTGTAAGTGATGCCTGGCAAAAAGGTGCTCAGCAGCTTTCAAGTGCTCAGCGCTATGCCTTCTATAACGACCCGCTGAATCTTTTGGCAGTTTCTGGTTCTGCTAACGCTCAAAAAAGTGATTCGGACGCCGCCAGCTGGTTGCCTTCTAATAAGGCTTATCGCTGCGCATTTGTTGCCAGGCAAGTAGCGGTGAAAATCAGCTACAGCCTTTGGGTCACTCAAGCCGAATACGATGCCATTGATCGAGTGCTCCGAGATTGCCCTGAACAGGCGCTACCCACAGGCTAAGCGGGTTCAAAGAGAGCTCTAGCCCCGATTCAACACTAAAGATAGACTTGAAGGTCGTTGGTGTATTTGAGCGCTGGAAGGATCGTTATGGGAAAGTACGAAGCTGTGCGCGTACCCCTTGCCAAGCGACTCATTCTTTCTTTTGACGAACGGCTTGCCCAAAAGGGATTTACTCGTCCAAACCTTCCAAGGCTAACTAGAGCAAAATCGTTTCCAGTTCTTGGATTCTTCTTTGTGCTTTCTTTCACTATGGTTTACACTTTTGACCCTTACGCCGGCAACTTAGCCAGCGCTTCAACAATGCAGGTTTTCGACCCAAACAAGCAAACATCAGAAGCCTTTGGATTTGGTGACGAATACTCCATCACATTCGAGCGCGGTGGCTTCACATTGGTCTCCGGTAAAGAAGCGACAAGCTACTTTGTTCTGGCAGCACCAACTCCTGAACCTGGAACCGCAAAGGCCTACGCCTATAACTACATCAAGTCTTACAACTGGGGCTTAGACCAGTATTCCTGTCTATTTAATTTATGGACCAGAGAATCCCAGTGGAGAACTTTGGCGAAAAACTCAGAAAGTGGCGCATACGGAATTCCTCAAGCTTGGCCAGGATCGAAAATGGCCACCGAAGGACCGGACTGGATGACCAACCACGAGACTCAGATTCGTTGGGGTGTTAAGTACATTGCCACCAGGTACAAAACCGCCTGTGGAGCTTGGGCACACTCGGAAGCTCATAACTGGTACTAATGAAAAGTCGACGTAACCGTGAGTCCAAGTGGGGAGCAGAGTTTCAGCCACTGGACATGGATAGGGTTCGAATCGGTGTCAAGCGCACTGAAATCAAGCGCGGCGTTGAATACTCTGTTCAAACAACATCTGGCCAAAACGCTGAGCAAGACAAGAGCTGGGTTTGCCCACACTGCAACATCGAGATCTCAAAAGGCCAAAACCATACCGTTGCTTGGGATTCAATCAGGGGCGTGGAGACCAGAAGGCACTTTCACAATTCTTGCTGGAAGGCATTTCAGGGACCACTTCTGTGATTGAAATTACCTCATCTACCGAGCTTCCCTCCAGGCGCGAGGCAATCACGCTACACACCTTCGACAACCTAACTCTTATTGGGGAACTGGCGCTACCAGTGAACAACGCGCCCTCAGCAGTTTTGTTGACACTTCACCCGCTTCCAACTCACGGTGGCTTCATGGACTCACATATTCTTCGAAAGGCCGCAAACCGACTTCCGGCGCTAGCGAACCTAGCAGTTTTGAGATTCAATACCCGAGGCACGACAAGCCCGCAAGGCACCAGTGAAGGCGTCTTTGGTGAGGGAATAACTGAGCAGCTAGACCTGGAAGCAGCTCTCGATTTCTTGGCATCGAGAAAATTGGGGCCGGTTTGGTTAGTTGGTTGGTCCTTTGGAACTGAGCTGGCGATCAAGTACGGTTTTGATAAAGACATCGCTGGGGCAATTTTGCTTTCCCCGCCGCTTCACCGAGCCAAAGACTCCGACCTAGTCAAATGGATTGGCTCGAATAGAAAACTCGTTGCGATTGTTCCAGAACATGATGAGTATCTAGCTCCGAAAGAGGCAATCGTCAGATTCTCTGTAGTTCCTGAAGCGGAAGTAATCGCTGTTGATGGAGCAAAGCATTTGTGGGTTGGGGAGCTTGCGACAAGGACAGTGTTGAATGAGATTGTCAAAATAGTTGCTCCTGGAAGCTACCCGTTACCCGAAAAGTTCTAGAGGGAGTTTTGACGAGGGATGAATATCTCTCGGACGATGAATATCACCGAAGCGGCAAAAGGAATAGCAACTAGTGCTCCCAGGATTCCAAGTAATGCTCCACCCGACAGAGCCGCGATAACAACTATTGGCGCCGGAACAGAGACAGCAACTTTCATCACCCTTGGGCTAACTACATAGGCTTCGATTTGTAGGTAGATCAAGAAATAGATTCCCAGAACAATAGCTGAAGTTGGATCTACCGCTGCCGCCACCATTACCACCAGCGCAGCTCCAGACACCGATCCAACTAGTGGAATGATTGCCAGCAAGAAAACGATGAAAGCCAGAACCAGTGCAAAAGGAAGCCCAACAATACTCATTGCTATAAAAGCCAGGGTTGCATTTAGTGCTGCAACTGAAACTTGGCCAATGACATACCTACCAACAGAAATTGATACCTGCTGGGAGATCTTGGTGTAGCGCTCACGCTTACTAGCTGGCACTAACTTAGTGAGCGATGCCTTGAGGCTCTCTAGTGAAGCTAGGAAAAACACCGTTAGCACCAAAATAATTAAGAATCCAAAAGCGCCATTGAACAAGCTGATGCCTACTTGGACAACGCCACCTACCAGGCTTGGCCAGTTAGCTGAGTCAGTGAGGAAACCTCCGGCATCAGCAAGAGCCGACCCCACGGCACCATCAAGCTGGTCGTCGAGACTAACGACAAATGGAAACTTGGTGATGTCTCGAAGAATGTCGGGAGCACTATCTAGGAATTTGGTGCTTTGGGTGATCAGGGTGGGTGCCAGCGACCAAATCAGAAAAGCTAAAAAGCCAACCAATCCAACTATTACTGTTAGAACCGCTAAGGGCCTGGGAAACTTGAATTTTTCCAATTTTGAAACGAGCGGGTCAAGTCCAAGAGCTAGAAAGACTGCAGCAAATACGTAGGTAATGACGTTGGCCAAGGTTGTTACAGCCCCACCAATTACTAAAGCGGTCAATACCCCAAGTCCACCAAAAAGCCCGAGCTGAAAAGCGCTGGCTATTTTCATGTTTTGGACTGTCATCTGTTGCCTACTTCAACGAATTCTTGGATGCCGCAATAACCTTCTCAAGCTGTTCGAGGTAAGAGCCAACAGTTCTTCTTTCTACCTCAAGCTGCTGTAGCTTGGCGGTTGATTCATCAAGCTCCTTTGCAACTTTTGCTTTAGCTTCGGCAATTAGATTCCTTGCCTCGGCCTCGGCGCTTGCGATTAGGGTCTCGGCCTTTAGCCTTGCCTCATCGGTAGTTTTCTTGTTGATTGAACGAGCCGCTGATTCAATAGTTTCGGCCTCGAGTTGAGCCGCATTGGTTCTAGCGATTGCGTTTTGCAGCTGCAGCTTGGCATCGTCGAGATACCTCTGAGTCTGGTGCACTGCCTCCTGGTGCTTTGCAAGATAATCCTTCTCAGCTTCTGCTCGTCGCCCGGTGAGCTCCAGCTCAAGATCGATTCGCTCTTGTTCGCTTATGATCAGGGCTGCTTTTTCGGCATCAATTTCTCGAACGGATTGTTTTTGTAACAGCAAACGTTTTTCTGTAATGTCTTTTTCGGCTTCTGCTTTTTGTAATTCTGTTTGGCGCTTGGTGTCGGCGCGAAGCTTGGCCACCTCTGTTGCAATCTCTCCGCGGATTGCGGATGCTTCGCGACTAGCCTCTTCAACTAGTCTTTTGGCCTCGAGTTCGGCTTTGGCCAGAGCCTCATTGGCTTGTTCGCGGGCCAGATTAATTGCCCTTTGACCCTTGCGATCTGCTTCAGCAACTAAAGACTCGTAGTAACTGTCTGCCTCTGATTTTTTGGTCTCTACTTCTTCATTGATGCTTCCAAAGATTCGAATCTTTTCAGCTTCGGCATGGGATATCAGGCGTATGGCCTGATCCTCGGCAGAAGCCAAGATGATTGCGGCTTGGTTTCCAAGACCGGCATAGGTGGGGGAATTGGTCTCTTCCAGCTTGGAGCTCAGAGCTTCAATTTCTTGCTTGGCTTGCTTTAGCTCCTCTACCAACTGAGAGTTTTGGGCGGAAAGTCGAAGAATGTCCCGATTTAGGTCAAGAACCGCCTCATCAACCGCAGCCTTGGCGTAGCCGCGCAGGGCGCTAGGAAACAAAAGGTCTTCACTTGACATTTTCGTCCTCCAGCTGGGTTGGTTAGAATAGGGAGGGCTCATCGGCCCAAGTCAATAGTTTAGCTGGAATGGATAATCATGCGCTTTTTGATTGCGGCTACCCTATTTGTTCTCTCCATTTCCTTCCTTTTGCTGGGCTTGGCTCAGCGGACCATCTGGGAACCGCCTGCAGTTTTCGCAGTTAATCTAGTTGGCCAAGAATCTCAGCCATTTTTGATAATTCCCGCCGAGGCACTGGCCATGATGCCAGGAAACGCCACAATCAGCGCCACTGGCTCTAGCCAGGTGTTCTTGGCAGTCGGTAAAGAGGTGGATGTAGCGGCCTGGGTAAATACCACCAGTCACTCGGTCGTTGAAGAGTCGGCAGGTTCTCAATCACTCAGGGTCGTCGCTAGTCCTGGAACCGACGATTTCATCAGCCCAGTGGGCTCGGATCTTTGGCTCAGCGAGTTTTCGGGAGATTCGGTCGGGGAAATCGTCGTCCCAGAGGGTCAAGACCTTTCTGTCTTGGTGGCCAGTGATGGTCTTGGCGCCGCACCAGAAAGAGTGCGAGTTTCGTGGCCAACGGATAACTCCACCACTGTCTCTGACATCTTCTTAGGTGTTGGGCTGGGGTTACTAGTGATAGCAATCTTCTTTAATGTTTTGGCACTTGGCAAGATGATTCGAAACCGTGGGCCTCGAAGAAAAGTCCCTAAGGCACCCCAAGGCCCTAGGTACAAACCAAAGAACAGAGGTTACGACCTTCCAAAGCGTGGCAGAAGATCCGCCAGTAACAAAATTGCTATCGCCCCAATATCTATCGGACTGGTGCTGGCACTAAGTGGTTGCCAAATGGCAGAAGTTCCGCAGAACTCGCCTACCCCTACTGAATCGTCTACTGCTTCAATAGTTGATCAAATTCATCCAGCGCTTAATGAGCAACAGGTGGCAAGAATTTTGGCCGATATTCAAAGTGTGGTGGCTGAAGCAGATGCTTCTGGAGAAATAGCAGTGCTCGAAACTCGAGTTGATGGGCCAGCGCTACTGTTTCGTGAGGCAAATTACCTCCTACGCTCTAAATCTCCCGATGTATTACATTTGCCTCCAATTTCCACTTCGGTGGTTTCGATCACCATTATTTCGAAGACTGAGTACTGGCCAAGATCATTTATGGTGGTGACTCAAGACGGCGATGACCTGCCGCAAACTTTAGTTATTGAGCAGCTCTCGCCGAGAGATCCATACAAACTGATCTATAACATGGCACTTCTTCCTGGAGTGGAGTTTCCAGATGTCGCAGCCGCTACCGAGGGCGCAATCCCAGTTGACGTTGACTCGCAGTTCCTAAAAGTATCTCCCATTGTCCTTGCACCTACTTATGGTGACCTAATCGACAACGGTCCGTCGAGCGAGTTTTTCAGCCAATTCGACTTATCCACAGACAAGTTCTATGAACAAATATCGCAAACCCAGAAAAATCAAACTGACAACTTAGAAAACGCAACCACACAGTTTTCTCACGCTCTTGGTGAGTTCAATGTTGTTTCGCTAACCACCTCCGACTCGGGGGCTATTGTGGCGCTGATGATGGTCGACACTTGGGAGATCAAACCCACTGATCGAAACTCCGCAGTTACCGTTTCGGGCGATGAGCTGCTTCTTCTAGGAATCGAGGGCAGCACAAGGGGAGTGAGCACTCGTTATGGAAACATGCTGCTTTTCTATGTACCACTTGCTAGCTCTGATCAAAAAGTTCGGCTTCTTGGTGCCACTCAGTCACTACTTAGCATCGAGGTTTTGTAGGTGACAATCGAATTCGGTAAGTCCACCGACAAGGTGCAGAACGTCCCAGCTCTTGTCATTCAAGTAGACGCCAATTCGATCAGGGACTACCTGGCGATTTCTGACAGCCTTCCAGTATTAGTTTTATTCGTTCAAGAAAATGACCCCGCGAGCCAATCTATTCTTAGCACCGTGAAGCTGCTCACCGAAAAAACCGCAGGCAAGATCTTAACTTTGGTAGTAGACGCAGTGAAGTCCCCCGAGCTAGCCCAAGCTTTTGATCTAAAGCAAATTCCATCGCTGCTTGGAATGCTTAAGGGCCAGCCAGCACCACTATTTGTTGGTGATCAACCAGCGGAGCAAGTGCAGCAAATCATTGAGCGAGTGCTTCAAGTTGGAAAAGAAAACGGACTCACCGGAACCGTAAAAGTAGCAGAGCCCGAGCCCGAGCTATCACCCACCCACCAGCAAGCATTTGCCGCCATTGAAGAAAACAATTACCCACTTGCCAGATCTCTTTACGAAAAAGCCTTGGTTGAAAACCCCAATGATCAACTAGCTGAAGCAGGGCTAGCCCAGATCAAGCTTTTGATCCGCTTGGAAGGCAAAGACCTTCCATCGCTTGTTAGCTCCTTGGGGCAAGACACGGACGCAGTTTTGGCCCGCGTGGACGCGCTTGTTGCCACAGGAGCAGCTTCGGCAGGATTCGAGCAGCTGCTTGTCTTGTTTGAAAGTACCGCTAAGGATCAAAGAGAACCTATTCGCCTCCGATTCGTTGAACTGTTCCTTGTTGTGGGAAATGAAGATCCTGCTGTTATCAAGGCCCGTAAAAATCTAAGCCTGCTTCTTTTCTGAGAGTGACTATGCCGGTATATCTAGATCACGCAGCCACCTCGCCAATTCGCGCAAGCGTTCTCGAGTTGTATATTTCCACCCTTTCCGAAATAGGTAATCCGGCATCGGTTCACAGCTTCGGGCAGCACTCGAGACAGATTCTCGAGCAGGCCCGGGAAGAAATCGCCAAGGCAGTCAACTGTGATCACAACGAGGTGATCTTCACATCCGGTGGAACCGAGAGTGACAATCTGGCAATCAAGGGAATTTACTGGGACGTAAACTCCAAGGATCCGAGCAAGAACGTGATCACAAGTGCTGCAGCAGAACATCACGCAGTTCTAGATGCAATCAACTGGCTAGTTGATTCACAAAACGCAGAGCTGTATCTAATTCCAAGTGATGATCAAGGTGTACTAGATATTGCGGCACTGGAGCGCTACCTGGAGCAAAACGCTTCACGAGTTGCCCTGGTAAGCGTGATGTGGGCCAACAACGAAATAGGAGTGATTCACCCAATTTCAGAAATAACAAAGATTGCGAAAAGTTATAAGATTCCCGTTCACTCTGATGCGATTGCAGCCCTTGGGCATATTCCGGTTGACTTTGCTGAATCTGGATTGGCTGCCATGACCATAACCGGCCACAAACTTGGCGGTCCGGTTGGCTCGGGTGCACTGATTCTGAGACGAGATCAGAAACTAACTCCGGTGAACCACGGCGGCGGTCAGGAGCGAAACTTACGCTCTGGAACCCCTGATGCTTCTTCAGCTGCCGCCTTGGCACTGACCATAACCGAAGCGGTTTCCGAACAAGAAGATCTAGCCCAAAAGCACCAAATCATGACCCAGCGACTTATTGCTGGGGTGAAACAAATTGCCTCAGATGTGATTGTCTCTGCCGAGAACGCTCAAAAGCTTCCCAATAATGTCCACTTCAGATTCCCGGGCTGCCTAGGAGATAGCTTGTTGTTTCTGTTGGATAGTGACGGGGTCTCGATTTCCACTGGATCTGCCTGTACTGCTGGTGTCAGTGGCCCATCCCACGTAGTTTTGTCTTTGGGAGCTAGTAATGATGAGGCTATGGGAACACTGCGAATTACCCTTGGTCACAGCACCAAAGATCAAGACATAGACGCATTTTTGGAGGCCTTTCCCAAGGCCTACCAGGGTGCTAAAAGAGCTGGACTAACCAGGAGATAGATGAAGGTACTTGCAGCAATGAGCGGCGGAGTTGACTCTGCCGTAGCTGCCGCACGCGCTGTTGAGGCCGGGCACGAAGTGGTCGGTGTTCACCTAGCGCTTTCTAGGATGCCTGGAACACTAAGAACTGGATCTAGAGGCTGCTGCACCGTAGAAGATTCAATGGATGCCCAGCGCGCAGCCAACAAGATCGGCATTCCTTTTTATGTTTGGGATTTCTCCGAAAGATTCAAACAAGAAGTCGTTGATGACTTCATTAGCGAATACCAAGCAGGTCGGACTCCAAATCCTTGTATGAGATGTAACGAGCGAATCAAGTTCGCAGCACTTTTGGAAAAAGCGCTAGCGCTAGGTTTTGATGCGCTTTGCACCGGTCACTACGCGTCTATAGAAACCGACTCCAAGGGAAACCTAGAGCTGCATCGTTCCCTTGCGATGGCCAAGGATCAGTCTTATGTTCTTGGAGTTCTAAACAAGCAGCAGCTCCAACACTCATTATTTCCACTCGGCAAAGCAGCCAACAAAGAAGACATTCGCGCCGAGGCGAAAGCACGTGAGCTTTCGGTTGCGCAAAAACCAGATAGCTATGACATTTGTTTCATTCCAGAAGGTGACACCAGGGATTGGCTCTCGGACAAGATTGAAAGAACCGAAGGCGCAATTGTTGATCTAGAGGGAAATCAATTGGCAACTCATGATGGAGCCATTGGCTTCACGGTTGGTCAGCGCAAGGGACTCAACATCGGTAAGCCTGCATCCGATGGAAAGCCAAGATATGTCCTGTCGATTAGACCCAAAGACAACGTGGTTGTGGTGGGCCCTGATGAGGCGCTCCTTATTTCAGAACTCAATGGCTCAAAGTACTCTTGGTGCGGCCAGGCTCCCTCGAACACTTCCGATTGGTTCGAGGCCGAAGTGCAAGTTAGAGCGCACGGTCTTTCGCACCCATGCCGGGTCAAGCTAGCCGGGGATCAAATGGTGATTGCCCTCTCGGAGCCAATCCGAGGCGTCTCACCTGGCCAAACGGCCGTTGTCTACCTAGGTACAAGGGTCCTGGGTCAAGTGACAATTGATAGAACCGTCTCCGCAGTGATGGAGCAGGTTTGAACTCAAAGGAACAAGCTCGAGCCAATGAACTAGTTGATCTAATAAACAAGCACCGAGCCGCTTACTACCAATCAAACACATCGCTTATTTCTGACGCTGAGTATGACTCACTAATGCGTGAGCTAGAAAAACTTGAAGCCAAGTACCCGCAGCTCATAACCGGGGACTCTCCAACTCAGAGCGTCGGGGGAGAAGCTAGCCAGACCTTCCAGCCATCAGTTCATCTTGAGAAGATGATGAGCCTCGATAACGTCTTTTCCATGGAAGAACTAGATACCTGGTTGGACAAAGCAGGCGGCGGACCGTTTCTTTGTGAGCTAAAGATCGACGGCCTGGCTATCAACTTGCGCTACGAAAAGGGCAAGCTAGTTTCTGCTGCTACCAGAGGCGATGGAACAGTGGGCGAGGATGTCACCCGCAACGTCATGACCGTCAAGGGAATCCCTCACCAGCTTTCCAGCAAGGCCATTCCTGATGTAGTGGAAATCAGAGGCGAGGTCTTCTATGCCCTGGAAGATTTTGCCAAGCTCAACAAGTCTTTGATTGATCAGGGTAAGGCACCTTTTGCTAACCCTAGAAACTCGGCTTCTGGCTCGTTGCGTCAAAAAGATTCCAGCGTCACTGCTTCTAGGCCGCTTCAAATGATTGTGCACGGGGTTGGTGCGCTCCAAGAAGACTCAGTCAGGGCACAGTCCGATCTTTACCAGCAGCTCAAAACTTGGGGCCTTCCAACATCGTCTCGTTACAAGGTTTACAAAACCGCCAAAGAAGTAAAGCAATACATCCAAGACTTCGAAGCCAAACGTCACACCTTGGAGCACGAGATTGACGGTGTCGTAGTGAAGGTGGACGAGTTCTCGAAGCAGCAAAGCCTTGGTTTTACTTCCAGAGCTCCCAGGTGGGCAATTGCCTATAAGTACCCACCGGAGCAGGTCAACACCAAGTTATTGGACATCAAAGTTTCTATCGGTAGAACAGGGCGTGCCACTCCTTATGCGGTTTTGGAACCAATTCGGGTAGCAGGTAGCGAGGTTGAGTTCGCTACCTTGCACAACCAAGAGGTAGTTGCCGCTAAAGGTATTTTGATCGGCGACACCGTTGTGCTTCGCAAGGCCGGAGATGTCATTCCAGAAATCTTGGGTCCGGTGGTAGCTCTTCGTGATGGCTCGGAGAAAAAGTTTGCAATGCCAAAAAAGTGCCCAGAGTGCCAAAGCCTGCTTGCTCCAGCCCAAGACGGGGACGTTGATCTTCGTTGCCCCAACGCCAAGAGCTGTCCTGCCCAGCTCCGAGAAAGAATCGCATACATCGGTTCGCGTTCCGCCCTTGATATCGAAGCGCTAGGTTTTGTTACCGCTGTTGCTCTCACCCAGCCAGTTGAGCCAAAAGAACCCCCGGTGAAATCTGAAGCTGACCTGTTTACTCTGACACTAGAAAAACTTCTGCCTATTAAATCACGCGTGGTTGACGCAGACACCGGTGCTGCCAAGCTTGACGCTAAAGGAAAAGAAAAAGTAGTCGAGTACTTCCGCAAAGCAGACGGCTCAGCCGCTGCCGTTGCGACCAAACTCTTAGAAGAGCTCGAAAAAGCAAAGTCTCAACCCGCTTGGCGGGTGTTGGTTTCGCTTTCGATCAGGCACGTGGGTCCCGTGGCCGCAAGGTCTCTGATGAACACCTTTGGCTCAATCGAAAAAATCTTTGATGCCAGCGAAGAACAACTTGCTGGAGTGGACGGGGTTGGTCAGGTGGTTGCCAATACCATCAAAGAGTGGATTGCGGTTGATTGGCATAAAGAAATAGTTGCGGCTTGGAAAAAAGCTGGTGTGAATTTCACGCAGGAAACATCTGTTGGCGGATCCGGTGTCTTTTCTGGAATGAGCATCGTTGTTACTGGAACCCTCGAGTCCCTAACCCGCGATCAGGCCGAAGAAGCGATTATCTCCGCTGGGGGTAAGGCTGCTTCTTCAGTGTCGAAGAACACAGCTTTTGTATTGGCTGGGGCTAGCGCCGGTTCAAAATTGGCCAAGGCGGAAGCGCTTGGTGTTGAGGTAATTAGTGAAGCAGAGTTTCTAAAGCGCCTAGAGGCGAATTAGTCTCTCTTGTTGTCCTCGTAGGACTCAACTTCGATTGGCTCATAGCTAGCTCTGGTGCCTTCGCTGTAATCCACCTGGGCGTCAGCACCATCGGTAATGTACGTTGTTGTGCCTTCAAGTTCGCTCTGGGCTATGGTCTCATCTGCAGCAACCATGGACTCAGTTGACATCAAAGACTTCATGGTGTTTAGGAAGTCCTCAATTTCGTTCGACTCTGACTCCCATTGAGCAAGGCGCTGCCGACCATCGACAATTACTGCGTTCGCGTATGCCTCAGACTTGCGAGCAAGTAGCTCGGCTCGACGACGTGACTGGTTGATCAGGTTTGCAGCATTGCGCTGAGCGTCCTCAGTCACGTTCCTCGCTTGTATCTGGGCATCGCGAAGAAGTGCTTCAGCTTGCGCGTTCATATTTGCTGAGACTATAGCAGCCTCGGCAACAGACTTGTTGGCATCTTCAGTCGCCTGCTGGGCCTGCTTTACTCCTGATTCATAGATGCTAAGTGCTTCTTGCTCGCTTTGATGACGCTTTGTTACCAATTCTGCTTCTAGCTCCAAGCGAAGTTGTGCGGATGTTTGGGAAAGCTCATGAGCAACTGCTCTGGCCTCTTCTGTCTCGCGGTACACTTGCGCGCGCAGCTCCGCAGCAAACCTCTCCCCTTCGGAACGAATAGATGCTGCTTCACGTTGAGCGTGAACAGTCTTCTCTGCAGCTTCTGCAGCTTGAGTCTTAGCCTCGGCAATAGTGTCGGCACTCTTTCTTTCAGCCTCCAGGCGAATTTCCTTAGCTTGGCTTTCGGCTTCAAATAGAAGTTTCTGTGCCGCAGCTTCTGCTCTTCTGCTTAGTTGTTCTGCTTCCGCTTTTGCAGTCTCGCGAACGCGGAGCGCATCTTGCCCTGCATCGGTCATGAGCTTTCTGGCCTGCTCTTCGGCAATGCGCAAGGTCTGCTCAAATTGTGCACCAAGCTCTGCGTAACCGGTTCCGGCGTCGTTCTTTAGGCGCTGCTTTAGGCTGGCAATTTCGCTCTTTAGGAACTCAACTTCGCTGGCGGCTTTGTGGTTGTATTCTCGAACGTGCTCAAGCTCTTCGCGCATGGACTCAAACGCGGTGTCTACCTCGGCTTTGTCGTAGCCTCTAAATGCGACTGTGAATTCTGAGTTTTCCAATTGAACTGCCTTTTCTTTTGAGGTGGGTTTTTGCCTAATTCTCTACTTTAGCGCCCAAAAGCCCCCTTAAATCAAGCAAATTCTATGTTGCTAGAATGGCCTTCTGGCCCAGCGGCCAGAACTTAATCAGATTAATCGACCGAGAGCTTTCATGACGGAAATCACCCCCGAACTGGTCAGACACCTAGCTGGGTTAGCCCGTATAGAGGTAACCGAGGCCGAGGTTGCCCAATTCGCGAGCCAGCTCGCTCTGATTGTTGATTCGGTTGCCACCGTCAAGGCGGTTGCCAGCCAAGACATTGTGGCTACCAGCCACCCAATTCCAATGGCCAACGTCTTCCGCGACGATGTTGTGACCGCTTCGCTGACCCAAGAGAAGGCTCTGTCTGGAGCCGCTGACAGCGACTCCGGCCGGTTCAAAGTCTCTGCAATTTTGGATGAGGACTAAATGGAGCTTCTGTCCAAATCCGCAAGCGAGCTGGCCAGCATGCTGGTCAAAAAAGAAATCTCCTCAGTCGAGCTCACTAAAGCCCAGCTTGACAATATCGACAAGTTAAACCCCAGGATCAATAGCTACCTCACTGTTACCCACGAGCTTGCTCTTTCCCAGGCGAAGCAGGTAGACGACCAAAGAGCCAAGGGTGAATCTCTTCCAGCGCTCGCGGGAGTTCCAATTGCTGTAAAGGACAACCTGGCAACTATCGGAATTGCAACAACTGCTGGATCAAAAATCTTGCAGGGCTGGGTGCCGCCATACGATGCCACCGTGGTCAAGAAGATTCTTGCAAACAAGATGCCGATACTTGGCAAAACCAACCTGGATGAATTCGCCATGGGTTCGTCAACTGAAAATTCCGCTTACGGACCTT
>JAIOXP010000005.1:0-52488 GCA_021741705.1 Rhodoluna sp.
AGTAAAGCGCCAGAAGTCTGGGGACAGGTGCGAGCGCGATTTGGATCAAACGCTGCTTCAGCGGATCTTCGGGGCCCAACGGTTTGTGAGGTTGTTGATGCCAGTGAGGTTTTGGCAGTTTATAGGCGACTTGGCCCCGATCCATTGCGAGTGGATCCTTCCGGCAAAGAAGCTCTTCGTTTCGTTTCCAAAGTGAGAGCCTCGGCTGCACCGATTGGTTCGTTACTTATGAACCAAGCCGTGATCAGCGGCATCGGAAACGTCTATCGAGCTGAGTTGCTGTTTAGAGGGGGCCTTAGCCCTCATAAAACAGGAAACAAAGTTTCCGAGCAAGCGCTTTTAGCCATTTGGGATGATGCAGTGAATCTCATGAAAATTGGAGTTAAGACTGGTTTGATGCTCACTCGAGAGGGATTTTTGAAGGGCAAAGTGCCGCTTTTGGATCGCTACAACGTATATAAACGAGAGGGTTTGCCTTGTTGGCAGTGTGGAAAGAAAGTAAAGCTGGAGCTTTTTTATGGACGAAAGCTTTATTGGTGTAATACCTGCCAGAAGTAATTGGAGGGAGTGACGGGAATCGAACCCGCGCCATCAGTTTGGAAAACTGAGGCTCTACCATTGAGCTACACTCCCGAAAAAGCCGTTCGCTACCTCACTATTGTATGGGATAGACTGACCTAGGTTGTTTATGGAAATGTTTCCAAAAACCACCGGGGTGTAGCGTAGTGGCTAGCGCGCCTGCTTTGGGAGCAGGATATCGCAGGTTCGAGTCCTGTCACCCCGACAAACAAAGAGCCGTATTTGTTTACCCCTTTATGGCGGCAAATTTCCAGGAGAACAACTTGAAAACTAGCGTTGAACGAGTAAACCCCACCCGCGTCAAGCTCAACATCGAAGTCACCCCAGAAGAGTTCAAGCCCTCGCTTGATCACGCATACGAGCACATCGCTCAGCAGGTAAACGTGCCTGGCTTCCGCAAGGGAAAGATCCCTGCTGCGCTATTGGATCAAAGAGTTGGACGCCCAGCAATCATGGCTCACGCCATCAACGATGGACTAGATGGCATCTATAAAAAAGCTCTTGAAGAGAGCAAACTTCGCCCTCTGGGTCAGCCAAAAGCCGATGTGAAGTCAAGCCCTGACGAGAACACATTTTTAGGAAACCTAGTTGTTGAAATTGAAGTAGAGGTAAGACCGGAGATAAAGCTCCCTGGCTACCGCGGACTCAAGGTTATGGTTGACAACATCAAAGTTGGCGGCAAAGAAATCGAAGACGAGTTAGATTCCCTTCGAGCTCGCTTTGGAACTTTAAACACAGTTGAGCGCGCAGCCAAGAAGGGCGACTTCGTCTCAATTGATTTGACTGCCAGCATCAACGGCAAAGAAATTGACTCTGCCGAGAACATTTCTTACGAAGTTGGATCTGGAAACTTACTCGATGGCATCGATGAGGCTCTTGACACTCTAACCGCTGGTGAAACTACCGTGTTCCGTTCCAAACTAGTTGGCGGAGACATGGCGGGCGAAGAGGCTGAAGTTACCGTAAAGGTAAATGCAGTGAAGGAACGAGAGCTCCCAGAAGCAAATGATGATTTTGCCAAGTTAGCCAGCCAATTTGACACTCTAAAAGAGCTCAAGGATGACATCGAAGTTCAAATTGCCAAGTCCAAGAGTTACTCACAAGGAATCCAGGCAAGGGATCTTCTTACTGAGGAACTGCTAAAAATTGTTGACGTTCCAGTTTCGAAAGAAATGATTGAGTCAGACGTGAACCGCCACCTCGAGGGTGAGGGCAGATTGCAAGATGACAAGCATCGCGCAGAAGTCACCTTAGAGTCTGAAAAATCTTTCAAGGTTCAGATGTTGCTTGACGCGATTGTTGACGCCGAAGGTATCAAGGTTGGCGAGCAAGAGCTTATGCAGTACCTGATGCTGAGTAGCCAAAACTATGGCATGGATCCAAACCAGTTTGTGGAGACCATTAGCAAAAACGGTCAGGTGCCAGCTTTTGTCGGAGAGGTTGCAAGGCGCAAGGCTCTTTCCATTGTTTTGTCTGAGGCGATCGTGACTGACAAGGCAAAGAACCCCGTTGATTTGGGGGAGTTTCTAAAGGGCGATAACTCAAGCCAGGACTCACACGCCGGTCACGACCACGACTAAGACACCAGCTTTATTGCCCTAGGCGAACAAGCCCTAATCTTGGCGTGTTTCGAAGTATCTTGGTCTAGCAAGCAAGCAATCAAGCACTGGATAAGGGACTCAAATGGCAGATAAGGCAATGGAAAAGTATTCCACCGTTGACCGTCTATTAAAAGACAGAATCGTTTGGCTTGGAAGCGAAGTTCGCGATGACATGGCAAATGACATCTGCGCAAAGATTCTGCTGCTAGCAGCCGAAGACTCCACCAAGGATATTTACCTTTACATCAACTCACCGGGCGGTTCAATCACCGCCGGCATGGCAATCTACGACACCATGCAATATGTTCCAAATGACATCGTCACCGTTGGAATTGGAATGGCTGCTTCGATGGGTCAGTTCCTGCTTTCTTCTGGCACCAAGGGCAAAAGATATGCCACTCCAAACACCAGAGTGCTACTTCACCAGCCAGCCGGAGGTTTCGGTGGAACCGCTGCCGACATTCAAACGCAGGCAGAGCTGATCATGTCTATGAAGCGTCAGCTTGCACAGATCACCGCAGACCAAACTGGAAAGACCGTTGAGCAAGTTATGGAAGATGGCGATCGCGATCGCTGGTTCACAGCTCAAGAAGCTTTGGAGTACGGATTCATCGACCACATTCAAGCATCCGCTGGCGCAGCCACCGGTGTTGGAAACAAGTAGGGAGAAACAAAAAATTGCCTAAAGACCTTTCAAACCTGTCCCCAGAAGCTAGGTACATCCTTCCTAGCTTCGAGGAGAGAACCTCCTACGGTTTCAAGCGCCAGGACCCTTACAACAAACTCTTTGAAGACCGCATCGTATTTCTAGGTGTTCAGGTTGACGATGCTTCGGCAGACGATGTCATGGCACAGCTTTTGGTTCTTGAAAGCCAAGACCCTGACCGCGACATCACAATGTATATCAACTCACCGGGTGGATCATTCACCGCGATGACTGCGATTTATGACACCATGCAATATATCAGACCGCACATTCAAACTGTTTGTTTGGGTCAGGCTGCTTCAGCTGCTGCGGTATTGCTTGCAGCTGGATCTCCTGGCAAGCGTCTAGCTTTACCGAACGCAAGAATTCTGATTCACCAACCCGCAACCGGTGACTCTGGTAGAGGACAGGCTTCTGATATTGAGATTCAGGCTAAAGAGATTATGCGCTTGCGTGAGTGGCTCGAAGAGACACTATCCAAGCACTCAAACAAGACTGTGGCCGAAGTGAACAAGGACATTGACCGCGACAAGATCTTGACCGCTGATGAGGCTCTCACCTACGGATTGATTGACCAGGTGCTTACTTCTCGTAAGAACGCACTGCCTGCCAAGTAAAACCTTAGGAGAACCTAACCGCGATTGTCGGGGATGGGTAATAGGGTTTTACTTATGACAAAACTCAGTGAATCAGGCGACCT
This sequence comes from Rhodoluna sp., assembly GCA_021741705.1. Lineage (GTDB taxonomy): Bacteria > Actinomycetota > Actinomycetes > Actinomycetales > Microbacteriaceae > Rhodoluna. The sequence continues at coordinate 3,587 of JAIOXP010000005.1, forward strand.
GCTGAAGTGCTCTTTCTGTGGAAAGAGCCAGAAGCAGGTTAGAAAGCTGATCGCAGGTCCGGGTGTTTACATTTGCGATGAGTGCATTGAGCTTTGCAACGAAATCATTGAAGAAGAACTTGGTGCAGCATCAGCCAAGGAAATTGAAGACATAACTCTTCCAAAGCCAAAAGAAATCTACGGTTACTTGGATGAGTACGTAATTGGTCAAGACAAAGCTAAAAAAGTTCTTTCCGTTGCTGTCTACAACCACTACAAGAGAATTCGTTCCGTTGGCACCTTAACCGCCGCCGGTAAAGAGCACGATTCAATCGAAATCGCCAAGTCAAATATTTTGATGATTGGTCCAACCGGTTGCGGAAAGACCTACCTCGCCCAAACTCTTGCCAAGAGACTTAACGTTCCGTTCGCAGTCGCTGACGCTACGGCTTTGACTGAGGCCGGTTACGTGGGTGAGGATGTTGAGAACATCCTGCTAAAACTTCTGCAAGCAGCTGATTTTGATGTCAAGCGTGCTGAGCAGGGCATTATCTACATCGACGAAATTGACAAGATTTCCAGAAAGGCCGAGAACCCATCGATTACCCGGGATGTTTCAGGTGAGGGTGTTCAGCAGGCTTTGCTCAAGATTTTGGAAGGTACTGTAGCTTCGGTACCACCGCAGGGTGGCAGAAAGCACCCCCAGCAAGATTTCATCCAGATTGACACCACCAATGTGCTATTCATCGTTGCCGGTGCTTTCGCAGGTTTAGAAGAGATTATTTCTAACCGTTCTGGCAAGAGAGGTATTGGCTTTGGCAACGAAGTTCAGTCTCACGGTGTGGATCCTGACATCTTCAACGATGTGCAATCAGAAGATTTGAGAAAATTCGGTCTGATTCCTGAATTCATTGGCCGTCTGCCAGTTATTGCGACCGTTGAACCTCTTGACCGTTCAGCCTTGATGGATATTTTGACAGTTCCTAAAAATGCTCTTACCAAGCAGTATCAAAGAATGTTTGAGCTGGATGGCTTCGAGCTGGAGTTTGATAAAGCAGCCCTGGAGTTGATGGCTGACATGGCAATCGAGCGCGAAACTGGTGCAAGGGGCCTGAGGTCAATTTTGGAAACAGTGCTTGGCCCAATCATGTTTGAGATACCAACTATGGAGCCTCAAGGCCTTGTGAAGATCACCAAGGATGTTGTCTTAGGTAAAAAAGAAGCTTCCATCACTCCATTCAAAAAACAAGCCCAAGAAAAATCTGCCTAGTAAATGAGCCCCGTTCAGTCTTCCAAGCCTGAACTAAAAGCACCCATAATTGCAGGCTTCGTAGCTTCCATTTCTGGCTCGGCTGCAACTTTTGGAATTGCAATCGCCGGGTTAGTTGCGATGGGGGCTACCAGGGATCAAACCTTTACAGCACTGTTTGTTTTGCTGATCGGCTACGGTTTACTTTCCACCGTATTGAGCTATCGGTACAAGATGCCAATTTCTATTGTCTGGTCAACTCCGGGTGCAGCTTTTCTTGCGGCCTCAGCTGGATTGGGTCTGGAATTTGATCAAGCGGTCGGCGGATTCTTGCTTTCCGGATTGCTACTTACCGTCACCGGACTTTGGCCAGCTTTATCTCGGTTGGTACAGAAAATTCCGGCGAGCATTGCAAGTGCAATGCTTGCGGGGATCCTATTTGTGTTCGTAGTCACTACCGTGAGAGCCGCTGTTGATTACCCCTTTCTTGTGATTCCATTTGTTCTGGTCTGGTTTGTGCTGAATCGGATAGCAACCGTTTGGGCAACTCCGGTAGCAATTGTTTTGGCTTTTGTGTTGGTGAACGCAGATCTTGGCTGGGATTGGCTTGACAACGCAAGATTGTTCCCAAGCTTTGAAATCGTAGTTCCAGCATTGGATTTGGTTCCAATATTTTCTATCGGTATACCTTTGTATCTGATAACTATGGCAAGTCAGAACCTCCCAGGAATAGCTATCATGAAGGGCTTTGGATACAAAGTTCCGGTGCGTCCAGTGATCACATCAACTGGAGTTGCAACAATGCTTTCCTCGTTCTTCGGTGGTTTTGGAATGAATCTTGCCGCGATTACCGCTGCGATTAATGCCAACGAGCAAGCTGCTAAAGACCCAGCTCGCCGCTGGGTGGCATCGTTTGTAGGCGGATTGGTCTACTGGCTGTTTGCCATTGGGGCTGGATTTTTTGCAGCCTTCGTTCTTGCAGTTCCATCGGAGCTATTGCTTGCCGTAGTTGGGTTAGCTCTTCTTCCAAGCTTCATCGCCTCTATTGGAGCATCTTTGGAGGACCGAAGCACCAGATTGCCCGCAGCAATAACTTTCATTGTTGGAGCTGCCGGCATCTCGGTATTCGGGATTGGCGGAGCCTTCTGGGCGCTAGTTGCTGGAATGCTGGTGCTATTTTGGGAGAAAGTGCCGCTAGCTAGAGCAGACCGCGGCGCGTAAGAAGCGGCTCAATTGCAGGCTCTTGGCCACGGAAGTTTCTAAACATGTCCATCGAATCAATCGAGCCTCCGCGAGACAGCAACTCTTTTCTGAACTTGTCACCGTTTTGTCTTGTAAGGCCGCCATTTTGCTTGAACCAGTTCACGGTGTCTGCGTCAAGTACCTCAGACCAGATGTAACCGTAGTAACCGGCAGAGTAGCCGCCAGAGAACACATGCGAGAAGTATCCGCTCTTGTAACGAACAGGAACTGGATCAAAATCTAACCCGTAATCTTTGATTGCCTTGGCCTCAAACTCAGACACGTCCGAGATGCTTTGGTCGGCAACTTCGTGCCAGGCCAGATCCAAAATGGCTGCGGCAAGGTAAGAAGTCGTCTCGAATCCTTCATTGAAAGTTTCCGAGGCTTGCAAGCTTGCTATCCACTCAGCTGGAAGAACCTCACCGGTTTCATGGTGCTTGGCATAGTTGTCAACTACTTCAGGCCAGAGCATCCACATTTCGTTTACCTGTGATGGGAATTCAACAAAGTCTCGTTCCACATTGGTGCCCGAGAATCTTGGGTAAGTGACATCGGAGAGTAGACCATGCAAGGCGTGCCCGAACTCATGAAACAAAGTGTTGGTTTCTTCAAAGGTTAGAAGCGCAGGTTCACCCGCGCGAGGCTTTGGAATGTTGAGGTTATTAACAACAATAGGCTTCTGATTTAACAGCTTGGATTGATCAACCAGGTTGTTCATCCATGCGCCACCGTGCTTAGAGTCTCTAGTAAAGAAGTCCCCGACAAACAATCCCAGCTTGGATCCGTCTTCGTTGAAGACTTCAAACACTCTGGCTTCCTCGTGGTAAGCCTGAAGGTCCTTTCTTTCCTTGAAGGTGATTCCAAACAATTTCTCGGCAGCAAAATAGACACCGTCAAACAGGACTCTCTCAAGCTCGAAGTAAGGCTTCATCAACGAGGTGTCTAGGTTGTACTTTTCTTTGCGAACCTTCTCTGTGTAGAAAGCCCAGTCCCAGCTTTCAAGTTTCGAACCGGAGTGATCTTTTTGTAGTTGGGCCTCAAGATCCTTGGCTTCTGAGCGTGCGTTGGAAACAGCAGCTGGGGCAATACGGCGAAGCATTTTGTGCGCATTTGCTGGCTTACCAGCTGTTTGATCCGAGAGCACATAGGCCGCGTGGCTCTCGAATCCAAGAAGCTTGGCGCGCTCGGCACGAAGCTTAACGATTTGCTTGATTAGCTCTTGGTTGTCAAAGTCCCCACCAGAGGTGGATTTTGACATGCTGGCACGCATGATCTTTTCTCGCAGGTCTCTGTTTTCCAATGACGCCAACCAGGGGTGACCGGTGTAGTTGACCATGTTCACTAGATACTTACCTTCGAGGCCACGTTCTTTGGCTGCCTGAGCGGCGATGTCAATTTCTGATTCAGATAATCCGGCAAGCGTCGCAACATCATCCACCACTACACCCAAACGATTAGCTTCAGCCAGGGCATTCTGATCGAACTTGGTTTGTAGTTCGGAGAGTTTCTCGTTGTATTGCTTGAGGGTCTCGCGGGCCTCTTGGGTAAGTTGTGCTCCAGCGTGCACAAAGTCCCGATGATATCTTTCAATGAGCCAAACCGACTCTGTATCCAGGCCAAGCTGAGCGCGGGTTTCGTAAAGTCTTTCGATTCGAGAAAACAAAGCAGGATTTAGCTTGATTGCATCCTCGTGGCCTGCAAGCTTTGGTGCAATCTCAGATTCAATTTTGTCGATAGTCGGGTTGGTGTCGGCTGATGACTTGTTATAGAAAACTAGAAGCATTCGCTCGAGCATTTTCCCGGATCGCTCTAAAGCGACAACGGTGTTGTCAAAAGTAACTTCAGTTTGGGAGGTTATTGCTTCAATTTCAGCCAGTTGCTCCTCGCAACCAGCATAGAAAGCCGGAAGGTAGTGCTCGTCTGTGATTTTAGAAAAATCAGGCAGTTCGTATTCAAGTGTTGATCGATCTTGAAACGGATTTGAGCTAGTCATCTCGTACCTTTCTTATTGCGCAGGCTTGAAAGAAACTCCGCTAATTGCTAGCGACTCAGAAACTTTGTAGTTGATCTCATCGATTTTTCCTACCGATTTCAAGTCAGATTCGATGAGCTTTAGCAATTCAATCTCTTGGTCACTCGCTTCAATGGTCAGACTGGTTATTTCAGCCTTCATTGATAGCTTTTCGTCAGATTTGGCTTTGCGAATACCAATTAGGGCCTGCGAGGCAAGAGATAGCAGGCCTGCGTTCTGGCTTCCGGTGAAGCCATACAGACCCTCAGCCACTGGCCAATTACTGTGGTGGACGCTGCCTTCTTGCCACCAGCTCCAGGCTTCTTCAGTGGCGAAAGGAATAAATGGTGCCAAAAGCTTGGTGATAGCAAGTAGGGCAATTCTTAGCGTACTCACCGCAGATGCTTGGGCGGCAGGATCTGTATTTTGACCGTAGGCACGTTCTTTCACAAGCTCTAAGTAATCGTCCGTGAAGTTCCAGAAGAATGATTCGGTTAGCTCTAAAGCTTTGGTGTGATCGTAGCTTTCAAAGGCCTTGGTTGCTCCCGTAACGACTTGGGCAAGAGCTGCAAGCATTGCCTTATCAATAGCTTCAGTTACTTCTACCTTGTCGCTAGCGAGCTCAAAGGAGAGAACGAACTTTGCAGCGTTTAGAACTTTAATGGCAAGTCGTCTTCCAACTTTCATCTGTCCCACGTCAAAGGCAGCATCGGTTCCAAGCCTGGCGGCTGCGGCCCAATACCTGACAGCGTCGGAGCCGTGCTCATCCAATAAATCATTTGGCACAACAACGTTGCCCTTGGATTTAGACATTTTCTTGCGGTCTGGATCAAGAATCCAACCAGATAGTGCGGAATCACTCCAGGGCAGTTCGTTTTCTTCTTGGAAAGAACGAAGCACGGTTGAAAAGAGCCAGGTGCGGATAATGTCTTGACCCTGGGGACGCAAAGTAAACGGGAATACCTTGGCATACTTCTCAGGATCAGAAATCCAACCACCTGCGAGCTGTGGTGTCAGGGAAGACGTGGCCCAGGTATCAAGAATGTCTACCTCTCCCATGAATCCATTTGGCTTACCCCGCTGATCTTCAGTGAATCCTTCGGGGGCTTGACTGGAAGGATCAACCGGCAGAGCTGAATCTGGAGGGGTGATTACTCTGTCGTAATCAGGATTACCTTCAGCATCGAGTGCGTACCAAACCGGAATCGGAACACCAAAGAAACGTTGCCTGGAAACTAACCAGTCACCAGTTAGGCCATTGACCCAGTTCTCAAAACGCACCCGCATAAAGTCAGGGTGAAACCTAAGGTCCTTACCTAGTGCAATTAGCTTGTCGCGAAGTGCCTCGTCGCGACCGCCGTTTCTTAGGTACCACTGCCTTGTGGAAACAATCTCGAGTGGCTTGTCGCCTTTTTCAAAGAACTTAACCGGGTGAGTGATTGGCATTGCCTCACCGACCATGTCTCCTGATTCGAGCAAGAGCTCAATAATTCGCTGCCTTGCAGAAAACACTGTCTTACCGGCTAGTTCGGCAAACACTTCAAGGGCTTTAGGGTCTTTGATTACCTCGGGTGCATCGCCAAGAATTCTGCCATCCCAGCCCAAGATGGCGCGGTTTGGAAGATCTAGCTCTCTCCACCAGATAACGTCGGTGACATCACCAAAGGTACAAATCATTGCAATTCCAGAACCCTTGTCTTTTTGCGCAAGACGGTGAGCAACTACTGGAACCTCAACTCCAAAAAGTGGCGTTGTTACGGTCTTTCCAAAAAACTTCTGATAGCGCTCGTCATCCGGGTGAGCTACGAGTGCTACACAGGCTGGGATAAGTTCTGGTCTAGTGGTTTCGACAAAGATCTTGCCTTCTGGCCCATCAAAGCCAATGCGGTGATAGGCACCTGGCTGATCACGGTCTTCCAGCTCAGCTTGGGCAACCGCTGTTCTAAAAGTGACATCCCAAAGCGTAGGCGCCATTGCCTGGTAAGCCTCACCTCGAGAGAGGTTATTTAGAAACGCTTTTTGGGAAACAGCCTGAGCATCAGGGGAAATGGTTTGGTAAGTCTGTGACCAATCAATTGATAGACCGAGCTGACGCCAAAGAGCTTCGAACTGCTTCTCATCTTCTAGGGTTAGCTTCTCGCAAAGCTCGATGAAGTTTCGCCTCGAGATGGGAACCTGGTCGGCCGCTTTACTTGACTTGCCGTCGCCACCTTCAAATGGCGGCTTGAAGTCAGCTACGTAAGCCAAGCTTGGATCGCAGCGAACGCCATAGAAGTTTTGAACGCGCCTTTCGGTTGGTAAACCGTTATCGTCCCAACCCATTGGGTAGTAAACCTCTTTCCCAATCATGCGCTGGTATCTGGCAATTAGATCGGTATGTGTGTAACTGAATACGTGACCAACATGCAAAGACCCAGAAACTGTCGGAGGGGGAGTATCGATTGAGAAGATTTGTGATTTTGGAGCTGAGACATCAAAGCTGTAAGTCTTGGAGCTATCCCAGCTAGGACCCCACTTTTGCTCTAGACCTTCAACTCCAACCTTGTCCGGGGTGGTGGCAGCGCGGGCGTAGCTATCTGCATTGCCTCGGGCATTATTCATGGCTAAAGTCTCCAAAAAACGGGTTAGATACAGGTTAACATTGATAGAGATTACCTAAGACAACGCCAAGAAAGCCCAAAATGTATCCCCTGAACTCGGAAGATGAGGCATCTGGCGTAACTCCTAGCCCTAGCTTCCCTGAAATCGAACAGCGGATTCTTGATTACTGGGACAAAGACGGCACCTTCCAGGCTTCGATAGATCAGCGAAAAGCAGAGTCTGCTGAAGAGTTCGTGTTTTATGACGGACCTCCTTTTGCCAACGGATTGCCTCACTACGGCCATTTACTTACCGGTTACACCAAAGACTTAGTTCCCAGGTTCAAGACCATGCAGGGTTACCGAGTAGAGCGCCGCTTTGGCTGGGACACTCATGGATTGCCTGCAGAGGTAGAGGCAGAGCGTCAGCTGGGTATCTCCGGAAGGCCTGAGATTGAGAAGTACGGCGTAGATAAGTTCAACGCCTACTGCAAGACCTCGGTTTTGAAGTACACCCAGGACTGGAAAAGCTACGTCACAAGACAGGCCCGCTGGGTTGATTTTGAGAATGACTACAAGACCCTAGACACCAACTACACCGAGAGCGTTATCTGGGCTTTCAAAGAGCTATACAAAAAAGGTCTGATCTACGAAGGCTTCAAAGTTTTGGCTTACTGCTGGCGATGCGAAACTCCGCTATCAAATCATGAACTTCGAATGGACGATGAGGTTTACAAAACTCGCCAGGACCAGAGCGTAACCGTAACCTTCCCAATCGTTGGGGGAGCCTATGACAAGACGCGCATCTTGGCTTGGACAACAACTCCATGGACGCTACCTACGAACTTCGCGCTCGCGGTAGGTCCAGAAATTGAATACGCGATTGTTCCCGCCGGAGCAAAAGGTGCAGCCGACGGCGGAGATTCAACAACTAAGTATTTGATCGCGGCTTCTTTGTTAGGTAACTACTCCAAGGACTTAGGTTACGATTCCGCTGAAGAAGCAATTTCGGCAATCGAGACCAAGGTAATGGGTAAGGACCTCGCCGGTATTCGTTACGAACGAATCTTTGACTACTACTCGGATGAGGCTAAGTTCGATACCGCAAACGCTTGGCAGGTATTAGTAGGTGACTATGTTGCGGATAACGAGGGAACTGGAATCGTTCACCAAGCGCCGGCATATGGTGAAGATGACCAAAGGCTTTGCGAGCTAGCTGGAATTCCTGTTTACGTTTCCGTGAACGAGCGCGGTCAGTTCAATTCTGTAATTACTGACTTTGAAGGTCAGCATGTATTCGATGCAAATAAGCCGATCACTCAAAAGCTAAAGGCTGATGGCAGGCTACTGAGGCAAGCAAGCTACGACCACCCTTATCCACACTGCTACCGCTGCAAGAACCCTCTAATCTACAAAGCCGTTTCGTCTTGGTTTGTTGAAACCACCAAGGTGAAAAATCGCATGCTGGAGCTAAACCAGCAAATTGAATGGACTCCTTCTCACACCAAAGATGGCTCTTTTGGCAAGTGGCTTGAAAACGTTCGCGACTGGGCCATTAGCCGAAACCGTTTCTGGGGAGCTCCGATCCCGGTTTGGAAATCCGATGACCCAAACTACCCGCGCATTGATGTTTACGGCTCTTTGGAAGAACTGGCTAAAGACTTTGGAAAAGAACCAACTGATTTTCACAGACCATACATCGACGAACTAGTTAGACCAAACCCGGACGATCCAACCGGTAAGTCAATGATGCGACGTGTTCCAGAAGTGTTGGACTGCTGGTTTGAGTCCGGTTCAATGCCTTTTGCTCAGGTTCACTACCCGTTTGAAAACCGCGATTGGTTCGATACTCACAACCCCGGAGATTTCATTGTTGAATACGTCGGTCAAACCAGAGGTTGGTTCTACACACTTCATGTGCTTGCCACCGCTTTGTTTGACAGACCAGCTTTCAAATCGGCTATCTCGCACGGAATCGTCTTAGGTAACGACGGACAGAAGATGTCTAAGTCGCTGAGGAACTATCCGGATGTTTCCGAGGTCTTCGACCGCGATGGTTCAGATGCCATGAGATGGTTTCTGATGTCCAGCACAATTCTTCGTGGTGGCAACTTGGTTGTTACCGAGCAAGGAATTCGCGAGGGTGTTCGTCAGGTTCTTTTACCGCTTTGGAACACCTGGTACTTCTTTAGCCTCTATGCAAACGCTTCCAACTACCAGGCTAAGTACTCGGTGGATAGCAAGGATGTCCTAGATCGTTACTTGCTTTCCAAAACCAAAGACCTCATTGAAGGCGTTGAAGCGGATTTGAATCTTTATGATTCCTATTCAGCGTCAGCCAAGCTAAGAGATTTCAGCGATGTGCTAACCAACTGGTACGTTCGTCGCTCTCGCGACCGGTTCTGGGAAGGCAATGAAGAAGCCTTCGACACTCTTTATACCGTTTTGGAAATCTTGACTCGCGTAGCTGCTCCTCTGCTTCCAATGATCTCCGAGCAGATTTGGCGCGGACTAACTGGCGGCCGAAGCATTCACCTGCAGAGTTGGCCAGAAGCTTCGGACTTGAAATACGACGCAGACTTAGTTTCATCTATGGACCAGGTGCGAATTGTTAGTTCTGTGGCGCTAAGCCTTAGAAAGACCAACTCACTTAGAGTTCGGCTACCGCTATCAAAGTTGACTGTCGTGACCCCAGGAGCCAAGGCTCTAAAAGAGTTCGCAGAGATTATCGCTGAAGAGCTAAACGTCAAAGAAGTAGAACTTGTTGAGCTCGCCGTTGAATCAACCAAAGACTTTGGTGTTGAACAGCAGCTGACCGTAAACTCCAGGGCGTTGGGTCCAAGACTTGGTAAGCAGGTGCAGGAGATCATCGGCGCAGCAAAGTCAGGGAACTGGCAACAGGTTCAAGGCAAAGTTGTAGTTAATGGAGTTGAGCTAATTGAGGGCGAATACGACCTAAACCTGGTTGCCAAGGACGAATCAAGCGCCGAAAAACTCATTGGTATTTTGCCAGCTGGTGGCTTTGTGATTCTAAACCGCGTGGTAACCCCAGAGCTTGAAGCCGAAGGACTAGCGCGCGACGTGGTTCGCGGGGTGCAGCAGGCAAGAAAAGACGCTGACCTAGATGTATCGGATCGGATCGCCACATCTTTGACTGCAGCCAAAGATGTCTTGGATGCAGTAAAGGCCCACGAAGAACTTGTAAAAAACGAGACTCTAACTTTAGAAATTAGCTTTATCGAATCGGCAACACTTTCTGGCGCGGTTGCAGTTGGTGACAATCAGCAGGTTCAGATTTCGGTAGTAAAGCTTTGAGCGCAGAAGTTCACGACGAAAAGTACTGGGAGTCCAAGGCAGCCTTTGTTCTAGAAGAGCTTATGAAGCGGGTTCCCGAGAACAAGATCCGACCAAGACTTGAGCCAACCAAAAAAGCGGTGGAACTACTAGGCGACCCGCAACGGACTTACCGTGTGATTCACATCACTGGAACCAATGGAAAGACCTCCACTACCCGTTTTATCGAGCGAATCTTGCGCGAGCATGGACTTAGAACTGGAAGGTTCACCTCGCCGCACCTAGTGAAGTTCACCGAGCGAATGGCAATAGATGGTGAGCCGGTAAGCGATGAAGTGCTTTATAGCGTTTATGTGGATATTGAGCCAGTGCTGGAAATGGTGGATCAGGAACTTGCTGCCAAATCAGAAGCTCCGCTTACCTTCTTTGAGGCGCTATCAGTTCTTGGTTTTGCAGTCTTTGCCGATGCGCCCGTAGATGTTCTGGTTTTGGAAGTTGGCATGGGTGGAGCGTGGGACTCGACCAATGTGGCAGATGGCGACGTAGCGGTTTTTACCCCCGTTGGTCTTGATCACATGGACAGACTAGGAAACACCATTTCGGAAATTGCCGAAACCAAATCAGGAATCATCAAAAATGGTGCCCTTGTGATCACATCGGATCAAACCGATGAGGCAATGCAAGTAATAAAACGTGTCTCGAACGAGAAAGCTGAAGGAATTTTCGAGCTCGGTAAGGACTTTTCTGTTGTGTCTCACCAAGCCACATCAACTGGACAGCGCGTTAGCGTTGCTGGCTTGGCCGGAAAGTACGGACCATACGAAGCTCCGGTGTTTGGAATTCATCAAAGTGCCAATCTTGCAGTCGCAATTGCAGCAGTGGAGGCTTTTCTAGGTGGCGGTCAAGTGCCAATTGCCGATGATGTTCTTAGATCAGCTGTAGCTGATCTTTCATCCCCTGGAAGATTGCAACTTGTTCGAACTGAACCCGCCTTGTTACTTGATGGAGCACACAATCCAGCAGGAGCTAAGACCCTGGCAGTTTCTCTCAAGTCGGAGTTTTCTGCAAAGCCACTGGTTGGTTTGGTCGCCGTGCTCTCCGATAAGGATGTAGCGGGGGTGTTCAGTGAGCTCACAGGTTGCTTTGAACATCTTGTGGTCACTGAGTCATCCTCAAATAGATCACTTGAAATTTCTAAACTAGAGCCGATAGCCAGTGAGCATTCAGGAACCAAAACTGAGGCTATGACCGGGGTCAGCCAAGCCCTAGAGCGTGCCCGAACAATTGCACGTGAAATTGATGGCATGGTTGTAGTGACGGGATCGATTTCCCTAGTGGGCGATGTCCTACAGATTCTTCAGGAGGAAAGCGATGCGGAATAGAACCACAAGAGCCACCCTTGGTTCGCTGGTTATGGTTTTTGAATCCGTGGTCGTGTTCTTTGCAACCCTGGTGGGATTTGGTCTTCGAGTTCACCCTGACCCGGCTGTGATATGGGGCGTTGGAGTAGGGCTCTCGGTAATCTTGATGTTGTTTCCTGCGGTTCTTGGAAAGCGCGGAACCTACGCACTTGGCTGGGTATTGCAGGTAATTGTGGTGCTGCTAGGAATCTGGGTTCCTTTGATGTTCTTGCTAGGCACGATATTCTTGGGAATGTGGGGCTGGGCCATGATTGCAGGTGCCACAATTGACAGAGCGAGAGCTGCGAAGGCAAAACTCGACGGTCAAGATTTAGGGAGTGAGTAGTAAATGTCTAAGGAACAGACCTTGGTTCTTATCAAGCCTGATGGCGTTGCCCGCTCGCTGACCGGAGAAATCATTAGCCGCATTGAAGCTAAAGGCTACGTTGTGACAGGACTAAAGATGTTGCAGCCATCTGCCAAGCAGCTTGCTGACCACTATGCAGAGCACGAGGGGAAGCCCTTCTATGCCCCACTGATTGAGTTCATGTCTTCGGGCCCCATTGTTGCCATTCGCCTAGAAGGCGATCGAGTCATTGAAGGATTCCGAGCACTAGCTGGAGCTACCGATCCAACCACAGCAGCTCCCGGAACCATTAGAGGCGACCTAGGTCGTGACTGGGGCGAGAAGGTTCAAAAGAACTTGGTTCACGGTTCAGATTCAGTTGAATCGGCAACTAGAGAACTTGGAATCTGGTTTAGCTAAAACAGGCTTGGCCACAAGTCCCAGAATTTCCAAACCACGGTTGCGCTCAATCCAAAGAACGTCAAGATTGTAAATAGCCAGTGCCAGTCATAGGCATTGACAAAAAACCCAATCGTTTTCACAGGAACTGGAACGATTCCCTCACTGGCCGCAAACAAGAAGTGTTTCCAGAACATTGGGATCATTCCCGCCCAGGCAACCATGCAGTATGGGCAAAGAGCCCCAATTTCGAAAAGGCTTTGGCTAAAGAGCCAAAATACGAATACAAATCCACCAGTCATGCCGAGTGTGAATAGCTGCCAGAACCACTTAGCAAACTTTGCTCCAGCCAAAATTGCAAATCCAATAAGAACTGGCGCGAAAAAAGCCGCAAGCCCAATTAGGGGATTGGGAAAACCTAAGAGTGAAGCCTGCCAGGTCAGCATCACAGACTTGCAAGAAATAAAAGGACTCACATCGCAGCTAAGAACTGCATCGGGATTACTGGCGACTCTAAGCCTCTCGATCGTGAGGGCGAGAGCCGCAATCCAACCGGTGACACCACCAGCAATTAGCATCCACGCAAGTGATACTGGAGCCCCAATAAGGCTTTGTTCAGCTGGTTTTTGAGTCATAAATTCAAGTATTCCACGACAATTCTGGGCTTTTGCCATATTGGTGTCATACTTGTACATAGGTGAGCTAGAGCCACATCTTCTAGACGCCACAGGTTTATCGAGCATTTGGCTCCAAGGTATAAGACCCATCTGGGCAGCTGGCAGGGCGTCGTGACAGCAATGACTCGCAACTACAAAGGTTTAGTCGGCTACAAAAGTTGCCGATACAGATTTGATAGCCGAATATCGGCAAAGTGTGTGGGCTTTTGCCAATCGGCAGCTTGGAGCACCAAAATGGCGAAAGAAAAAGACGATTCAGCTATAGCTGAGAAACTTCCTAAGAAACAGGACAAGAAGCCTCTAGCGATTAAGTCAAAATCAGACGACACGAAGGGCCCTAAAAAAGCTAACCCAAAGGGTGCCAAAAAAGCCGAACCCAAAGCGGCGGCGAAAGACTCCGAAAAAGCAATCGCTAAAGCAGGATCTAAGCCGGCTGCGCTCAGTGCCACATCGCTAATCTTTCAGGCACCGGATCTTCCACCTGTTGAACCTCGCAAAAAGTCAAACAACAAGAAAAACTCCGAGGCCGAGTCTGAATCTCACCTGAGAAGAAGATCTCGCCGCAGAGCTGGAGAGCCAATCGATGAATCTTCAGACCTTCCAAACGTTGTAGTAAAGGTCCGCACCCCGCGAGCTCCAAAAGAACCTAGTAACGAACCACAAAGAGTTAAGGGTTCAACCAGACTTGAGGCCAAAAAGCAGCGCAGGCGTGATGGCAGAGACTCCGGGAGACGTCGTCAGACAATTACCGAAACCGAATTCTTAGCCCGTCGCGAGTCGGTAGATCGCATGATGCTGGTTCGATCCAAGGACGCCAAGATTCAACTCTGTGTTGTTGAAGACAAGGTTTTGGTTGAGCACTACGTCGCACAGAGCCAAGACGGTTCCCTTATTGGAAATGTGTACCTGGGTAAAGTCCAGAACGTACTTCCTTCTATGGAGGCAGCTTTCGTTGACATCGGCAAGGGCAGAAATGCTGTGCTTTATTCTGGCGAAGTTAACTGGGACGCCGATGGATTAGAGGGTAGACCTAGAAAGATTGAGCTTGCTCTCAAATCAGGCGACACCATCTTGGTTCAGGTAACAAAGGACTCGGTTGGCCAAAAGGGTGCTCGCTTAACCTCCCAGGTTTCTCTGCCTGGACGGTATGTGGTTTACGTGCCAAACGGCAACATGAATGGAATCTCCAAGAAGCTTCCAGATTCGGAACGAGTAAGGCTTAAGAAGATTCTGAAGGACATCGTTCCAGAAGAAGCCAGCGTGATTGTTAGAACTGCTGCCGAGGGAGCAACTGAGGAACAGCTAACTCTTGATGTCCAGAGACTCCAGGCGCAGTGGACTGGGATCCAAAACAAGCTCAAAAAAGCCACCCCGCCAACCCTGCTGCACTCCGAGCCAGATCTTCTGGTCAAGATTGTTCGAGACGTGTTCAACGAAGACTTCCAGAAGATGATCATCGCTGGCGATGACGCCCAGTCGGTTATCACCGAGTACTTGGAGTCAGTGGCACCTGATCTTATGGATCGAGTCGAAAGCTACTCTGGCAAAGATGACCTATTTGATCACTACCGAGTGGGCGAGCAGATTGACAAGGCTTTGGAGCGCAAGGTTTACCTTCCATCTGGTGGATCGCTGGTTATTGACCGCACCGAGGCAATGACCGTAGTTGATGTGAACACCGGAAAGTTCATCGGAAGTGGTGGAAACCTGGAGGAAACAGTAACCAAGAACAACTTGGAAGCTGCTGAGGAAATCGTTCGTCAGCTTAGACTGCGCGACATCGGTGGAATCATCGTTGTGGACTTTATCGATATGGTGCTTGAGTCCAACAGGGATCTCGTTTCCAGACGACTTATTGAATGTCTAGGCCGTGACCGCACCAAGCATCAGGTTGCAGAAGTGACCTCTCTGGGTCTAGTTCAAATGACCAGAAAGAAGCTTGGAATCGGGCTTTTGGAATCTTTCAGCGAGCCATGTGCGGTTTGTGATTCCAGGGGAGTAATTGTTCACCACGAGCCAATTGTTCGCTCCCGCTCGAACAATGAAGGAAAGAGCGAGAAAAAGCGTAAGGGTCACATGGATGTTGCAAACGTCGTGACCCCTGAAAAGGCTGTTGAGATCAATAACGTAATGGCCAAGATCGCCGCTTCCACCCTGGGCAAAACAGCCGAGCCTAAGGCCGCAGGCCTGGAATCCATTCTTGAGGCCCTTCCAGAGGCAAAGCAGGAAGTAAAGCGCAAGCCAAGGCGGGCAACCAGCGATGGACCGGTTGACCCCAAGGCTTAGGCCCCATTAGACTAGGGATTTGTTGCCCAGGTGGTAGCAATCCAAACTTAGAAAAAGGTAAAACTAGTGGTTTACGCAGTAGTTCGCGCAGGCGGTCGTCAAGAGAAGGTTTCGGTTGGAACCATCGTGACTCTAGACCGAGTAAAAGCTGACAAAAGTGGAAAAATTCAACTTCCAGCTTTGTTGTTGGTAGATGGCGACAAGGTTACAACCGATGCCACAACCCTTGCTTCCGTTAAGGTAACCGCAGAGGTCATGAACGACCTTCGTGGACCAAAGATCATTATTCAGAAGTACAAGAACAAGACTGGGTACAAAAGGAAGCAGGGTTTCCGCTCTGAACTTACCCGCGTCAAAGTACTAGAGATCAAGTAAAGGACTAGAACAAATGGCATCCAAAAAAGGCGTTAGCTCCACCAGAAACGGTAGAGACTCCAATGCTCAGCGTCTTGGCGTAAAGCGTTACGCAGGCCAGGAAGTCAACGCAGGAGAGATCCTAGTTCGTCAGCGCGGAACACACTTTCACCCGGGTAAGAACGTAGGCAAGGGCAAGGATGACACTTTGTTCGCTCTAGCCACAGGTGCCGTTCAATACGGAACCAAGGGTGGTCGCCGAGTAGTAAACATCGTTGAGGCTGCATAAGTCTAGAACGACAAAAAGTTTCTACTAAAGGCGAGCCAAAGGCTCGCCTTTAGCTATTTTCAGGAAGGGACGAAATTGATTTCATTTGTTGATCAAGTCACCCTTCATTTGCGCGCCGGAGATGGCGGAAAAGGTTGCGTCTCGGTTAAGCGCGAGAAGTTCAAACCACTTGGCGGTCCTGACGGGGCTAACGGTGGAGACGGTGGATCTATCACCCTAGTAGCGGATGCCAACACCACCACTTTGCTTGATTACCATTTCCACCCACATCGCGCCGGAGGAGACGGTGCAGCCGGTGCGGGAGATTTCAGAAATGGTGCCCAGGGAGCAGATCTCAGGTTGCCAGTCCCAGTTGGCACGATTGTGAAAAAGCCATCTGGAGAATTCATCTCCGATCTAGACGAAGCCGGTATGGAGCTTGTAGTCGCTGAAGGCGGAGTCGGTGGCCTTGGAAACGCGGCACTTTCTTCAACCAAGCGCAAGGCTCCAGGTTTTGCTCTGCTTGGAGTTCCTGGTTGGGCAGGCGATGTGGTGCTCGAGCTCAAAACCGTTGCCGACATCGCACTAGTTGGTTACCCAAGCGCAGGAAAATCCTCACTGATTGCTGCAGTTTCGGCGGCACGTCCAAAAATTGCCGATTACCCTTTTACTACCCTTCATCCAAATCTTGGTGTCGTGCAGGCAGGTGAAACCAGATTCACCATCGCTGATGTTCCAGGACTCATTGAAGGAGCAAGCGAAGGAAAAGGTTTAGGCCTAGAGTTTTTGCGTCACGTCGAAAGATGTGCTGCACTGCTGCACGTAATTGACTGCGCAACTCTTGAACCAAACAGAGATCCGATTTCGGATCTCGACAAGGTTCTAAAAGAACTCGATGCCTACCAAGTTCCAGAGGGTCAAGTGCCGCTAACTGAGAGACTGGCGCTAATTGCCCTAAACAAGGTCGACATTCCTGACGCCAAGGAGTTGGCATCGTTTATACGGCCAGAGCTTGAGGCCAGGGGTTTCGAAGTTTTCGAGGTGTCCGCCGCTTCACACGCTGGTCTCAAAGAGCTTAAGTACGCGATGGCGAAACTTGTCGAATCGGAGCGCAAGTCAAAAGCTGATGTTCCAGCCAGACCTCGTATCACACTGATGCAGGCCAGAAAAGAAGATAACAAGTTCACTATCGTTCGCGAAGAATCGGGCATGGAAGAGTTCTTCCGTATCCTTGGGGCCAAGCCAGAACGTTGGGTCGCCCAAACTGAGTTTGGAAATGAAGAAGCAGTTGGTTACCTTGCTGACCGCTTGGCAAAAATTGGAATCGAAGACGCGCTATTCAAAGCCGGTGCGTCATCTGGCTCAACCGTGGTGATTGGCCCAGGAGATGGAATCATCTTTGATTGGGAGCCAACCATTGCATCTACCGCCGAGCTTCTTGTAAGCCCTCGTGGAACCGATCCTAGGTTCGGGCCGCTAAACGATCGCCGCACCACAGCTGAGCGTCGAAAGCGTTACCAAGAAATGATGGATGCACGATCGGCTTTCCGTGATCAGATGGAAAAAGACCGCAAGTCCGGAGCTTGGAGTACACCTTCCCCAGAGGAGGAAAAGTAATTGACTCAAAAATCTAACTGGCTTGAGGGCGCAAAAAGAGTTGTCGTCAAAATCGGATCGAATTCGGTAACCGGAGTAAACGAAGACAAGATAGACAACCTTGTGGATGCCCTTGCCAAGGCTATGGAGCGCGGCACTGAAATAATCCTCGTGTCATCGGGAGCAATTGCAACCGGTATGCCACTTTTTGACTTTGAGAAAAAACCCACAGATCTAGAAACTTTTCAGGCTCTAGCCGCGGTTGGTCAGTTTCGCTTGGTCTCTAAGTACCAAAAGTCTCTGGAAAGATTCGGGATTATTGCCGGTCAAGTCCTGCTTACTGTTCCGGACATTGAGAATCACGAAAGCCGGGAGAACGCAAGAAAGGCTCTAGAGAGGCTGTTTGAACTCAAGGCGCTACCTATTGTCAACGAGAACGACACTGTGGCTACTACTGAAATTCGCTTTGGAGATAACGATCACCTGGCTGCAATGGTTTCAACCCTGATTGGTGCAGATGCACTGGTTTTACTAAGTGATGTTGATGGAATTTATGATGTACCGCCTACTAACCCAGAGGCAAAGCTGATTTCTAATGTTCCATTTGATATGGACATGAGCTCCTTAGAAATAGGTGGAACCAATACGGGTGTTGGAACAGGTGGAGCAATAACAAAAGTTGCGGCAGCCAGGGAGTGCACAGAAGCCGGAATAGCGGTTATCGTCACCAATGCAGAAAACGTGGGATTAGTTCTGTCTGGAACTAACTCTGGAACCTTCTTTGAACCCAAGCCACAAACCAGCAAGGCTCAGGGCTAGGCTCGAATCATGACCGCGTTACAAAGAATTCAAGCAGCTAAAGACGCAAGCTACTCACTAGCTAGTGTCTCAACTGCGTCCAAAAACGAAGCATTGAAATTAATTGCCGAGTTACTTGTTGCTCGCAGTGCTGAGATTCTTGTGGCAAACTCAATTGACCTAGAGCAAGCCGTCAAATCAAATCTTGCGACTGGGTTGCAAGATCGCCTTCGGCTTAGCGATGCAAGAATCAAGTCTTTGGCTGATTCAATTAATGATGTCATTGCGCTCCCGGATCCAATAGGAGAGGTGGTTCAGGCCAAGACTCTGGAGAATGGACTAGACCTAACTCAGATACGTGTTCCTTTCGGAGTAATCGGTGTAATTTACGAAGCTAGACCGAATGTGACTATCGACATAAGTGCTTTAGCAATCAAGTCTGGAAATGCTGTTGTCCTACGTGGTGGCACCGCTGCCGAAAACACCAACATCGCTTTGGCAAAGGTATTGAAAGAAGCTTTGGCAAGTTCTAGTCTCAGCCCAGAGCTTGTGCAAACAGTTGATGATTTTGGCAGACAAGGTGCGAACGAGATGATGGCAGCTCGTGGCCTAATTGACGTATTAATCCCAAGGGGAAGCGCAAGTTTGATTAACGCCGTAGTCGAAGGATCAAAAGTTCCGGTGATTCAAACCGGTGACGGCGTGACCCACGTATTTATCGACGAATCTGCTAACCCAGACTGGGCTGTTGAGATTGTCTTTAACTCAAAGGTGCAACGCCCAGCTACCTGCAATGCTTTGGAAACATTGCTGGTCCACGAAGCGGTTGCTTCAACTATTCTTCCCAAGGTTCTGGATCGATTGGTGGCTGCTGGAGTGACAATTCATGCTGACCAGAAAGTAAACAGCATCTATCCAGATTCCGTTTTGGCAACCGAGGCAGACTGGCACGCCGAGTACTACACGCTGGATTTAGCAGTCAAGGTAGTCGCTTCTTTGGATGAGGCAATAGATCACATAAAGAAGTACTCAACTCACCACACTGAATCGATAATCACAAGCGATGAGGCTCACGCGGAACGATTCCTAGCTGAAATCGATTCAGCGGTAGTTATGGTAAACGCTTCAACGAGATTCACCGATGGCGGGCAGTTTGGCTTCGGAACTGAGGTTGGAATTTCAACTCAAAAGCTACATGCCCGCGGTCCGATGGGGCTTAGAGAGTTAACAAGCACGAAATGGCTGGCTCGAGGTGCTGGCCAAACGCGCGCCTAGGTTATTCTAGGTATAACGCTTCTAAGGAGATCATTTTGCTAGCTGTACTACTATCTGAGACCGATGGTGTGTTCATACAACACAGCGAACTACCAATCCCTGCTCTAGCTTTCGGGGCTATAGCGATGGGCGTGTTTATCCTTCTTGCTTTTGTTGTTTACTCGTATCGCGATGTAGCCAACCGCCACGATCACAAGAACTCGAGCTCGCAAGGTCACTAGGCCTCCAAATTCTCTATGGCTAAAATTCGACTGGGAGTTATGGGTGGAACCTTTGACCCAATTCACAACGGCCACTTAGTAGCCGCCAGTGAAGTCGCAGCAGCTCTAAAGCTCGATCAAGTGGTATTCGTCCCAACCGGTGCGCCGGAAAAGAAACCAGAAGTCACCGGTGGTGAGCATCGCTACCTAATGACAGTTATTGCAACGGCAGCCAATCCAAGATTTTTAGTTTCTAGAGTTGACATCGATAGAGACAAGCCCACTTACACCGTTGACACTCTTACCGATCTCAAGAACAGCTATCCAAATGCAGAACTTTTCTTCATAACCGGAAGCGATGCTATTGCCCAAATTTTGGCTTGGAAAGAAGTGCAGCGACTTTGGGACTTGGCACACTTTGTTGCGGTTAGTAGACCTGGACATGCCCTTCAGATTCCTGATGTCCCAGAAGGCACAGTGACTGTTGTTGAAGTTCCGGCGCTTTCGATTAGCTCAACTGACTGTAGGAATAGGGTTTCTAACGGCGAACCAATTTGGTACCTAGTTCCTGATGGTGTGGTTCAGTACATTGGTAAGCATGGTTTATACAAGGGTCTCTCATGAGCGATAGCCCCACTTTTCAGTCAAGAAAAGAACGTCGAGCAGCAGAGTCAACTGCTTTCTCGCAGCAACCTCTAGAGCAAACCGCATCTGCTCCGTCCTTTGAGCCATACATTCCTTCCTTCACCGAACCGGTGACGGAAAACACTGGATACAAACCCTACGTTCCAGAGTCGCCTGCTCCGGTATCTCAAACTCCTAGCTACGAACCATACGCAGTTCCACCCAGCCAACCGCAGGTAGCAAAGTCTCGTCGCGAACTTCGTGGACTAAATGACCTAAAGGAATCTGCCGGTACAGATAAGGCACCGCTTTTTGACGATCACACCCTTACTGGATCAGTTCCTGTTATCGCCACACCGGACATCTTTTTGGAGCCAGTAACCGGCTCTAACTTTGGCTCAACTGCAAATTTGGGTATTGAGCCAGTAACTGCGTCGATCATCCTAGATAAAGTTCCGGACATGCTTTCTGGATCTATTGTTCTTTCAGGCTCTGGACCGGCAGTAACGACTGGTTCAATTCAGATTCCAACCGTTGATCCAACTACGGGAAGCATCACCGTTATCTTGGAAAGTGAACAAGCCGACGAGGCTGTTGCTGAAGATAGCCTGAATTCCTTTGTTTCTTCAGTGGCCCCAATCCGCGCTGCTGGAATCGCTAAAACTAGAGCCAAGGTAGTTGAGCTGACATTGATCAATCGAAAAGGCCAGGGTCAGGTCTACGCGGTTATGTCCACAGTTGTTCTAATGATTTCTGTCGGGGCACTCACGGTAGCTGCGTTCATGCTTGGAATCTTATAAAGATGGGTGTTTGTGAGCGCTACTAAAAAAGCAATTGAAGTTGCAGAATTTGCTGCAGCCGCCGCCTCTGACAAAGTAGCTGAGAACATCGTCGCACTTGATGTTTCTTCACACATGCCACTAACTGACATATTCCTGATTGCCTCTGGCAGAAACGAGCGCCAGGTCGTTGGAATCTCTAATGGCATCGAAGAGAAGCTTTTAGAGCGAGGCATCAAACTACTCCGCCGTGAAGGAAAAGCCGGCGGACGATGGGTACTCCTAGACTTTGGAGAAATCATCTGCCACGTAATGCACGAAGAAGATCGCGTGTATTACTCACTGGAAAGAATCTGGAGCGACTGCCCAGAGCTTAAGCTAACTGCTTTGTCAGCTAGCCCCAGTTTGAGCTAAGCTAACAAAGTTACAAGTCAGGGCCTGTGGCGCAGCTGGTAGCGCACCTGCATGGCATGCAGGGGGTCAGGGGTTCAAATCCCCTCAGGTCCACAATCAGTAGCCCTTCGGGGCTACTTTTTTGTTTAACACTTAGATTCGCGGATTGATATCTAGACTGAGACGATGACCGAAGCAAAACTTACTAGAGCACATGTTTGGCTGCCCTCGTCACAATCTGCGAACACCCTGTTACTACTGCACGGATCAGGTGCGGATGAGTTTGATCTATTGTCTTTAGGCAAGGCCTTGGACCCTTCAGCTAGCATCTTGTCTCCTCGGGGCCTCGCCAACCAGGATGGCATGGTCAGATTCTTTGAGTATTTTGAGGACTTTAGCGCCAAGGAAGAAACCCTTATTGAAGCCGTTCAGTCCTTGGCTGAGTTTCTCGAGCTAGCGAGTAAGAAATATGGTTTTGACCCGGTACGGGTAACTGCGGTGGGTTTTTCCAACGGGGCTCACATGGCTGGGGCTTTGCTTACGGTTCACCCTGAGCTACTTAGGGGAATTGTTGCCTTTGGCACTACTCGGGCGTTTGTGGAGAACGAATTCAAGCCAGACCTTCAGGGAAAGTTTGTATTCATCGCCAACGGAGAAAAGGACCCTTACTCGCCTAGGCAAAAATCGGAGGAAATGATCAAGGAGTTTCAATCTTGGGGAGCCAAAGTTGAGGTCCTGATGCACCCCGGAGGGCATCAGATTAGCCCTGAGCACGTCGAAATACTTGCCCGTGAGCTAGCGCTCAGCTAACTTTCAGCAAATCGGCTTACAATTTAGTTGTTACACCAACAGACAAAAGGAGAACATCTTGTCCCACAACCCAGTGTTTAACCGCTCAATGCAAACCGGATTACAGGCTGCTCGTGAGGTTCCTCAGGACCTTGTGGATGCAGAATTTTCTAAGATTGCTGCCAAAAATGAGCCAATGACCGTTGAGGGAACAGCTGGCAAGATAGCAGCAATCTTCGTTGTGTTGCTGATTACAGCAGCTGCCACTTGGTTCTTCCAGCCGCTACAGGCTCTTTTGTTACCTGCAATGTTTGTAGGCCTCGGTCTTGCTTTGTGGATCACCTTTTCTAAGAAGGTAATGCCAGGAGTAATCGTTGCTTACGCCGCTGTCGAGGGTGTTTTCTTGGGTGGAATCTCTGCGATGTTCGAAATTCAGTATCCAGGCATTGTTCAGTCAGCAGTTTTGGCAACCTTGACTACCGCTGGTGCGATGTTTGCCGCTTACCGTTTTGGTTGGATCAAAGTTGACGCTAGATTCACCAGAATCATGACCTTTGCAGTCGTTGGATACATGATCTTTGCTGTTATCAACCTTGGTTTTGTTTTGATCACTGGTGGGGTTGGCGTATACGGTTCTGCTTTTGGATGGCTTGCTGGATTGGTAGGAGCAGGTCTTGCAGCCTTCACGCTGAATCTTGATTTTGAAACCATCATGGTTGGAGCTAGAGACAAGTGGCCAGTTGATATGGAATGGCGCGCAGCCTTTGGTCTTGCCGTTACCCTTATCTGGCTTTACGTGGAAATTCTTCGCTTGTTGTCAATTTTCAACCGCGACTAAATTCTCCTTAAGGTATTGCTGCCACAGTTGATTTAGGTCCCAGGCGTTTTCAGCCATTACCGATACGCCTTTGACGCCGGTTCTTCTAGTTTTACCCGATACCAGCATGAGCTTGGTGTTGAAAAGTACGTGACTTGATCGCTCCTGGGCTTGATCAAAAAACGTTGCGTCTGAGCACCCCGTGCCATCGTCAAGAGTTATGAAGACAACCCTTTTTCCTGAACGCATTGGGGGAGACTGGGTTGCCACCCTTACGCCAGCAACCAAAACATCGGTTTTGGATCTAAGCCCGACAAGTTCGCTGGCTCGAACCACACCCATTTGATCCAACATTGGCTGATACTTAGCCAGCTGGTGATCCGTGACATCCATACCTAATAGATCCATTTCGCTTTCTAGCTGAAGTTCCTTGGTGAATTCAGGGTTTCCCTTGGGCATCAAATCAATCAAGTCAAAATCCAGCATTGGCTGATCTTTGGTGAGCTTTGGTCTTGATTTCAAGGCGCTTAGCTGCCTGACCCTTTCGAGAACATCTCCTCGAGTGTGATCTTGGCTGTTAGATCCAAGTTGATCCAAGGCTCCTATTAGCGCAAGGTTTTTGGCGGTAGATCTTGCGGGGTTAGCCCGTAAATAGAAATCAGCTAGGTCCTTATAAGGCGCATTTTCTATAATGCGACTAATTTCTGCCCCAGAGATTCCATACAAATCAGTAAGGGCCATACGAATAGCTAATCCGTCGTGAGTTTTCTCCACTAGGTATTCATCTTTAGATTTATTGACATCAACGCCGAGAATTTTCACGCCGAGTCTTCTGGCTTCGGCTAGCAACAACCTCTTTGGATACATTCCAGGATCATGTGTGAATAAGCCAGCTAAAAACTCAGTTGGGTAGTGAGTTTTTAGCCAGGCGCTTTGGTAGGTAGGCAGCGCAAAAGCTGCTCCGTGGGCTTTGCAGAAACCAAAGCTTCCAAAGCCATCAAGCACGCTCCAGATGCGATCCACAACAACTCTCGAGTATCCGCGCTTTGTGGCGTTTTCCTTAAAGAACTTCTCAACAAATTTGCGGTCTTTTTCAAGAGATCTTCTAAGCTCATCAGCTTTAGCCAGCGAGCAGCCAGTCATAACGTTCAGAATCTTTAGCAATTGCTCGTGAAAGATAACAACACCGTGGGTGGATTTTAGAATCGGTTCCAGGTCTGGATGTATGAAATCTGGCTTGATAAACCCATGTCTGCCATCCAAGTAAGGGGAGATCATGTTGCCTTTCATCGGACCTGGCCTAAACAGCGAAATCTGTATCGTTAGGTCATTAAACTCCGTGGGCTGGTGCTTACCGGTTAGTTCTCTTTGGCCGGGGCTCTCAATTTGAAAGACACCTAGGGTGTTGGTGGTTCTTATTTGCTTGAAAGTTTCCGCGTCATCTCTCGGAATTGCATCTAGATCAATGCTTTTTTTGGAGACCCGCTCTATTTCCCTAATCGCGTAGGCCATGCTCGATTGCATCCTGACTCCAAGAATGTCTAGCTTGAGCATCCCCATTGGGTCCATATCATCCTTATCGAACTGACTCATCGGAAGCCCCAGACCGCTTGGCTCAACCGGGGTGTGTGAAAGAAGCTGCTCGTTACCGAGTATCACTCCACACGGGTGCATCGAGATGTGACGCGGTAGCCTATCTAATCTTTCGGTTACATCAACTAAAAGATTTAGCCTGCGGTCAGTATCCAACTGCGCGGCAAGCGCTCTAAGTTCTGGCTTTTTACCTAACATTCCCCGAAAGTCCCTGGCGCTAAAGCGCCAGATGCTTTTTGCTATCTCATCAATTTGATCTGGCTCGAAGCCAAGAGCTAAACCACCATCTCTTACAGCACCTCTTCCGCGATAGGTGGACTGCATCGAAAGCAAGGTGACCCTGTTGCCGCCATAGCGCTTGAATATCGCTCGGTATATTTCATGCCTTCTGGCTGATTCAACATCGATATCAATATCTGGAAGGCTTGAGCGCTCGGTGCTTAGAAACCTTTCGAACAGTAGCTCATGCTCTATCGGGTCAACACTTGAGATACCCAGTAGGTAATTAACCATAGAACCAGCTCCCGAACCACGAGCTGCTGTTCTGATTCTCATGTCCCTGATCATTTGGGCAACATCGGCAACGGTTAAAAAGTAGGTAGCAAAACCTAGCTTGTTGATGGTAATTAGCTCTTGGTGCAAGCGGTGCCTAATTGGCAATAGCTTGTCTTCGCTCTGGTTTGGATACCGCCAGTTGATTCCGGTGTGAGCTTTTTGCCACAGCACCTCAAAGGGGTTCCCTTCGATACCGAGTGCTGACTTCTCGGGAGTTTTAGGCTTGGACCAGCCACAATCTGACACCGGATCTAGCCTTAGCTGCTTCGCCAGCACTTCGGTATTAGAAATTAGCTCTAGAGCCAGAGTTTTACTCTCGGTAATTTCTAGGGCTAGCTTTTCCATCAAGCTTGCAGGCTTTAGCCAGGCTTGGGCGTTTGGTTGTGGGTCAAATAAGCCAAGTGCCTCTAGATGCCTTGCGGCATCTAGGACATCTCCGGTTAGTGCGTCATCTGGTTCAAGGTATCTAACGGCATTGGTTATCACCGGTGTAATACCGATTGTTTTGGCAAGCTGGAGCATTCTTTTAGCCTGCATGGTTGAGTAATTGGTTCCAGGTTCAGTTAGGTGTGAAACTATCTCAACCGCAAGCGCTGACTTATACGGCAGTAGCTTTTGCCACTCCAGAAGTTTTTGAGCCGCAACGGTTGCGTTAGCAAGTATTGTTGCTTGACCAAAATCAGAATCAGGGCCAAGCAGTATGGTGCAGTTGGCTTTGTTGTCTGTTTTCATTAATGCAGCTAAATCTTTTTGAGAAATAGAAACTTCTTTTTTGCTTTTTTTCTGCGCCGCAGAAATAATTCTGCAAAGAGCAGCCCAACCGATTCCGTTGTTATGACCCCTGGCCAGTATTGTTACGTTTCCTTTGTGCTGCACGTTTAGTCGAACTCCAACTATCGGTGCAATATTTTGCTTCAGGCAGGAACCGATATGCTTTACAGCTCCATAGAGACCATTGAGATCCGTTATCGCGAGCGCATCAAAACCTAAACTGCTTGCGGCTTTAGCAAGCTCATCAGGCTTAGCTGTTCCAAAATGAAACGAGTAAGCAGAAGATACGTTCAGGTGAGTAAATGACATCGCTATCCAAAGATTCGAAGTAGCTGCCAGCTGTTAGTTGCCTCGGTGTGAATTAGCTCAAATTGAGCAGGGGAGGAGTTTTGCTTGCTGGCACTTAGTCGCCACATCTCAAGTTCTAAAACCCCAGCTCCGATACCGCGCTGGGCTCTGGCGGATTCATCCCACCAGTTTCTTCTGGAAAACCAGCGAACCGGCTTAGTAATCACCTGATAGCTGCCATTTCGCCAGCTAAAGCCCACCGGCTCACCCGCTTGGTTAGTTGCTACCTGGATTGACTCATCTACCCTGATCATTTGCTTGCCCCATAGTGCTCTAATTATTCGAACAAGTGTTCGAATAATTAGTGTATGGGTATCAGCCGACAATCAAAAATCGGCCTATTAAGGTCCCTAGTTAGGCCTTTGGGGAGTCCTCTGCAATCATCTTGTCGGCAGCCTTGGAGATCTTCTTCTTGGCAAAGTGGATTAAAACAATGAATAGAGCGATGATGCCCACAAAGATAAAGGCACCAAATTTGAAGTTTGAGGCCACCTCTTGGTAGCTAGCCCTGGCGATGTAGCCAATTGCAACATAGACAGTAGCCCAGACGAAGCAGGCGGCAAAGGTCCAGGAGATAAAGGTTTTGTATCTCATTTTTGCTGCTCCAGCGACGACCGGAACCAGCGAGTGCAGAACCGGTAGGAACCTAGAGATTGCTACGGCTGGCCCACCTTGTTTCTCGACAAAGACGTCAGCTCGTTGCCAATTCTCTTCACCAAAGCGCTGGCCTAGCTTGGAGGCTCTGATCCGATCGCCAAAGAGTCTTCCAATAAAGAATCCGATGGTTTCACCGATCAGGGAACCAATTAGAACGGCACCAATGAGCCAAAAGAAATCTGGAAGATCAACCACACCGGTTGATGCCACAAGCACAACCGTGTCCCCAGGCATGATCAAGCCAATAAACAAAGAAGTCTCGAGCATGATTGCGATTCCAGCGGCAACATTTCGCCAGAGGGGATCAACGCCCTGGACTAAAGCCAGTAGCCAGTCGAGAGCTTCATTCACATTGTTAATCCTGCCACAGAAACGTTGGAATTTACTGTGTGGCTGCTTTAGCCAACCTGAGTACTAAGAAGCTTTAGTCGCTTGGTAAATGGTTCCAATTGCGAGGAAGTAGGTAGCTCATCGGCTAGACCAACCCAAGAACTCACCGGAACAATGCCATTTAGCGAACTAAGTGCCCAAATCGGTAACTTGACAAGATCTTCAGGCTTGATGTTTTCAACCCTAGTTTCAATGCCCATTTGAGTGGCTATCTCAAAAAGCTCTTGTCTGGTAATAGAAGGTAACCAATTGGTTTGATCATCCGAGGAGCAAAGCACATTGCCACGCCACCAA
Source organism: Rhodoluna sp. (assembly GCA_021741705.1). Taxonomy (GTDB): domain Bacteria; phylum Actinomycetota; class Actinomycetes; order Actinomycetales; family Microbacteriaceae; genus Rhodoluna. Next base: position 31,550 of record JAIOXP010000005.1, read on the forward strand.
ACCAGGGCACTTAGCGCACCCTCAGCGACAAAGCCTTTGGAATCAGTGATGACCGCTTCGCTGGCACCGTTCATGTTGGCGTGGCGCCGAAGCTGCTGGCACAAAGATAGGTCAGGACCTTTGACTAGCGGAGATTGCCTTGGATCTGGGTCCGGGTATTGCCACAGCACTAGTGACTCCACAGGCGCTGGAGCTTCACGGAGTCTCAGGTGCAATCTGGACGAAGCATCTTGTTCACCGTGATACTCGATCCTTGGAAACCATCTACCTTCTCTTGGGGTAAGGCGTCTTACCTCGGCGAAGAAGCCTTTCAAAAGAGGCTCTTGAGATGGGTCTTCGGCAAGTACCCAGTTGGCGAATCTATCGAAGTGAGCCTGCAAGGATCTAACGGCACCGTTTTCAACTAGCCAGGAGTCAGCAACTTTTAGCTGAACTTCGGGGCCGGAAACTATCAGCGGCTTAAGCTCTGCGTGTTCGAGGCGGTAAAAATCCCCCAGAACGCTCATCGATTACTCCTATAGGCCTTGGTCTAATCTATAGAGTACGAGCTTTTCTTTCAGCCCAAATCAATCTCACACAAGGTGGCCATTTTGCGTCTAGAGCTAGCCAAGCTCCGTGGCTTTGTGAACCCAGCTGACATCTTTATCTCCATCCACAAAGACGACCCCAATAGCTTTTGGCTGGATCGATCAACCCACCCCGATGAACCGGTGTCTGTCATTGGCTCCGCGGGATCAAAACTTGATTGGGGTGACAATCCGCTGGAAGCTATCGCTAGCCATCTGGCCAAGATCAAGGAATCTATCGATAGCTTTCCTCAAGGCCAGATTCCATTTAGCTTTAGGCCAGGGCTGGTTGGCTATCTAGGCTACGAGATGCTCAAAGGCGCTCGCGAGATAGCCTCTGGCGAAAAAGCAGAACTAATGATTGTCGATCGAGCGCTGGTGTTTGACCATCGCGATCGTCACATGTATTTCATTGGTCTTTTTGAAACCGAAGCTGAGTTCCATAACTGGCACCGCGCAGCCTTGCTGCGTCTAACCCTGGTGGGCGGGGAGTTCGCCTCCTACATGCAACGAACCAAAGAGCCAAAGATTGTTTCCAGCAAGCTTCGTCATTCACCGGATAAGTATCTGGAGCTAATAGGTAGGTGCAAGCAGCACATCGCCTCCGGGGATGTGTATCAGCTTTGTTTGACGAATCAGATCCTGATTGAGCACGACGCAGACCCGCTAAAGACATTCCTGACTCTCAGGCAGCAAAATCCAGCTCCTTATGGAAGCTATGTCAAAGTGGGCAACCGAGAAATTGTTAGCTCCTCGCCGGAGCAATTTCTCAAAGTCACTGCTTCGGGAAAAATCTCCAGCAAGCCAATTAAGGGAACTCGCCCAAGGTCGCGAGTTCCTGCTGAAGATGAGCTGCTAGCCAAAGAGCTGAGAGAAAACGAAAAAGAGCAGGCCGAGAATCTAATGATTGTTGACCTAATGCGAAATGATCTTGGGCGAATTTGTGAGCCGGGTTCAGTCACTGTGGAGAAGCTTTTCGACGTTGAATCCTATGCAACAGTGCATCAACTAGTCAGCACCGTGACCGGAGATCTTCTTGCAAATCAAAATGCTGTCACAGCATTGGAAGCCTGCTTTCCGGCCGGATCTATGACTGGAGCGCCAAAGATTCGAGCCATAGAGATTCTGGAAGATTTAGAAGCAGGCCCGCGCGGTGTTTACTCGGGAGCGATTGGATATCTAGGTTTTGATGGTTCAGCTGATTTGGGCATGACCATCAGGACATTGGTATTTGAAGGAAATGTTGCCAGCCTGGGTGTTGGCGGTGGAATCACGATTGATTCCAATCCAGAGCAAGAGCTTCAAGAAACTATGCTCAAAGCAGAGGCACTTCTAAGAACCCTTGGAGGCACAACTTGGAATCACTAGCGCTAGTTGTCACCATCATTTTCTTTGGTCTTATATTTCTTGGCCTAGTGGGACCAGTTCTTTCAATCTTGTTTCGAAAGAACAAAATTGGAAAGTATTGGGTAATTTCCTATCTGGTGCTACTGGGAGGGTTAACTTTATTGGCCTGGGCTGGAAGCCCAGCGCTTGGTGCAATACCTCTTTTTGGTTTAGCAATCACGGCGGCTATTGGCTTTTGGCCCAAAGCAAACAAGTAATTCTTTGCTTGGCTCTTGGTAGCCTTTACTAGCAACTTCGTAAATCAGCAGGAGAATTCGAGTGTCCACCGAGCCAGAGCAGTATGACGCTAATGCGTTAGCTAAGAAGTGGCTGCCTGTTTGGGATGAGCTAAAACCTTTTGACTCCGGCAAAGCTGATGACAAAAGACCAAAGAAATACGTTTTGGACATGTTTCCTTACCCCTCGGGGGACCTTCACATGGGTCATGCCGAGGCTTACGCACTAGGCGATGTCATCGCCAGGTACTGGATCCAGCAGGGCTTTAACGTCATGCACCCAATCGGTTGGGACTCGTTCGGACTTCCAGCAGAGAACGCTGCAATCAAACGCGGCCTAGACCCAAGAGGCTGGACCTACGACAACATCGCACAGCAAAAAGCTTCCATGCGCCGATACGCCTGCAGCTTTGACTGGGACAGAGTCCTCATAACCTCCGACCCGGAGTATTACAAGTGGAATCAGTGGCTGTTTCTAGAGTTTTACAAAAAAGGCTTGGCATATCGCAAAAACTCCAACGTTAACTGGTGCCCATCTTGCCAAACAGTTCTTGCTAACGAGCAGGTAGTTCAAGGTCTTTGTGAAAGGTGTGACACCGCTGTTACCAAAAAAGCCCTCACCCAGTGGTATTTCAAAGTAACTGACTATGCCGACAGGTTACTTGATGATCTTGATTCGTTAGAAGGCGCTTGGCCACAAAAAGTTCTTTCCATGCAGCGCAACTGGATCGGAAGATCCTATGGTGCGGTTGTGAAATTTGAGATTGAAACCAGGTCAGAACCGATTGAGGTTTACACCACAAGACCAGACACTTTGTTTGGTGCAACCTTTATGGTGGTCGCGGCAGATTCAGATTTGGCAGCAGAGCTTGCGGCGGGATCCAGTCCTGAGGTTCGCATGAAGTACCAAGACTTTTTGGAAGCCACCAAGAAAAGTAATGACATCGAAAGATTGGCAACTGACCGACCCAAAAACGGTGTTGATCTTGGCAGGTTTGCAATCAATCCGGTAAACGGTGAACGTATTCCAATTTGGTTAGCTGATTATGTGCTTGCTGACTATGGAACAGGTGCCATCATGGCTGTTCCAGCTCACGACCAGCGAGATTTGGATTTCGCAAAGACAAACGGTTTGCCGGTGCAGGTCGTAGTTGATACCGGAGAGCCAGATCCTTCCGAATCCGGAATAGCTACCACCGGCGATGGCGTTTTGGTGAACTCCGGAGAGCTCAATGGCTTGAACAAGGCTGATGCCATGAAGAAAATCACGGCGTCATTGGAATCCACAGGAAAGGGAAAAACCGCCAAGAATTTCCGCTTGCGGGACTGGCTCATCTCCAGGCAACGCTATTGGGGCACACCATTCCCAATTGTTTACTGCGAAGCGTGTGGCGAAGTTCCAGTTCCTGAATCAGAGCTTCCAATTAGGCTTCCTGATTCCAAAGGCTTAGATCTTTCGCCTAAGGGCACCTCACCGCTTGGGGCAGCAACCGACTGGGTCAATGTGCCATGTCCGAAGTGTGCCGGTCCCGCCAAACGCGACACCGACACCATGGACACCTTTGTTGACTCATCCTGGTACTTCCTTAGATTCTTATCGCCAAATTCAGACACTGAAGCTTTCTCTAAATCAGAAGCGAAGCTGTGGGCACCGGTTGATCAATATGTTGGTGGAGTAACGCATGCAATTCTGCACCTTTTGTATGCACGCTTTTTCACCAAGGCGCTGCACGACCTAGGCCATCTTGATTTTGAAGAACCATTCACCAGATTGTTAAATCAGGGCATGGTTCAAATGAATGGTTCCGCGATGAGTAAATCTCGTGGAAATCTTGTTCGCTTGTCTGAGCAGCTTGACGAACACGGCGTTGATGCCGTAAGACTAACCATGGCTTTCGCCGGTCCTCCCGAAGATGACATCGACTGGGCTGATGTGTCACCTGCTGCTAGCTCAAAGTTTTTAGCTCGGGCTTGGCGATGTGCCAACGAAGTTGAATCTGAGCCTGGAGTGGACTTTGGTTCTGGAGATCTGGAACTTCGAAGAGCTACGCATCTTTTCTTGCAGCAGTTCCCCGAGCAGATCGAATCGTTCAAGTTCAACGTTGGTGTTGCCAAGGTTATGGAATTGGTAAACGCTTTGCGTAAGGCAATCGATGGCAAGCCGGGACCTAAAGACCCAGCGGTTCGAGAAGCAGCAGAGACGGTAGCCAAGGCCCTTAGTTTGTTTGCCCCATATACGGCAGAGGACATGTGGCAGGCGCTGGGTCACAAACCAGCTGTCGCTCTAGCAGGATTTGCTAAGCCAATTCCAGAGCTACTTGTTCAAACCAGCTTGACCGCAGTGGTACAAATCGATGGCAAGCTTCGTGACAAGTTCGAGGTGTCTCCTGAGATTACAGCTGAGGAACTTGAGGCCCTAGCGATGAGTTCTGATGTTGTGAAAAAGGCGCTTGAAGGCAAGAGCGTCAAGAATGTAATTGTTCGAGCTCCCAAGCTCGTCAACATAGCAACCGCCTAGGTTTTACACAGATTCCAAGCGGTCAGTAAAAGCGGTAGCTTCGCTATCTAGCCTTGAGCTTCATGGAATGGCTAAAAAATCAAGTTATAGCCGCGCTCTCTGGCGATCAAAAGGTTTCTAAGCAGCTACTTATTGCCCTCGCTGGGGTGGTTGCTGTGGCGTCATTAGTTCTTGTTGCCGTGAATAGACCAGAGCCACCGACCGGCGAGTTCTCTGTTAGCGCTGATGAAACAGTGAACGAAGTAAGCCAGCAGTTTTTGTATGTTCACGTAGTTGGCGAAGTTCAATCTCCTGGGATGTATCAATTGCCAATTGGGGCAAGGCTTGTTGACGCCGTCTTCGCTGCCGGCGGTCTAACTGAGGAAGCTGATAACGCTAGCGTCAACCTAGCCAGGGAACTCACCGACGGTGAACAGATCATCGTTTTTTCAACTTCCCAAGAAGGTCAAGCAGCCGGTACCACCGCATCTGGACTAGTTAGTTTGAATCGTGCTGGCGATAAAGAGCTTGAAGAGTTGCCAGGTATTGGGCCTGCGCTAGCGGGGCGAATAGTAGCTTGGCGTGAAGCCAACGGTGGCTTCAAGTCGGTTCAGGACCTTCTCAAGGTAAGCGGCATTGGGGAGAGCCTGCTTTCTGGAGTAATTGATCTGGTTACCCTTTGACACTCAGTGTCGCGGCGGTGGTGTTGTGGGGCCTACTTGCGCTAGTTGCGACCGTAAACGAGATTCCTAGCTGGCTACTACTTGCACTAGGCGGTGCCTTATTTGCGATCGCAATTTTCCTCCCCGATCGCAAAAGAGCATTAGCCGCGCTACTGGGAGCGGCTCTGGCTCTATCGGGATTGTCTTTTTGGCTTCAATCGCAGATCAATAAACCAGATTGGTTAGTTGATTACTCTGCCTCAAATGCAAAAGCCGTGGTTGTTGTTGAAGTGCTGAATCGGCCAAAGGCTATCTCAACTGATTTTGGCAAAAACCCAATTTATGGCGTTGCGGTAAGACTGCAAGAGATAAACGAGGAGTCAGTATCTGGCAGGGGATACCTGATCTACTCAGAAGCCAAGCTGGTTCGTGGCAACGTCATTGAGGTTGAGGCAAGCTTCGAAGATGCCGGTAGAAATGCCAGAGACGCTTTTCTTTTGAAACCCAAAGGGGAAATCACAATTGTTTCCGAACCTTTGGGTCAACTGGCATTGTTCAATGACTTGCGAGCCAACTACGTCGCTTTATTGTCTGGCGTGACACCCGACTCCAAAGTTTTGGTTGCTGGGCTTGCCATGGGAGAAACCGCTGATCTAAGTGAAGAACTGGAAGAGCAAATGCGCTCGGTATCTCTTACACATCTTGTAGCAGTGTCTGGAGCGAACTGCGCGATTGTCGTAGGAATGGTTTATCTCATCTGTGTTCGACTGCGTCTTGGAAGAACGGTTAGAACCGTGGTCTCTTTGACCTCACTGGTTGGTTATGTGATGTTGGTAGGCCCAGATCCAAGTGTTCTTAGAGCGGCGGTTATGACCGCGAGCGTTATTGTCATGGTTTCATTAGGAAGAAGAACCTGGGCACTAAATGCTCTAGCTATTGCAGCAATTATTCTTTTGATTGCAGATCCGTGGCTAGCGGTGGAGTACGGATTTGGTTTGTCGGTATTGGCAACGTCTGGAATCTTGCTACTTGCTCCAGCAATGACGGAAAAGCTAGCCACCAAGATGCCTCTACCTTTAGCTCTTGGTTTATCGGTAACCATGTCCGCACAGCTTCTTTGCTTGCCATTGCTGGTGCAATTGCAACCTGGATTACCGACCTATTCGATTGCCGCAAACTTGCTGGCAGGCCCCATGGTTGCACCGGTCACGGTGTTGGGAATCTTGGCAGTTACTCTAACCCCCATAGCCCCATGGCTAGTTGGACCGATCACGTGGCTAGCGTCACTTGGTACATTTTTGATTGAGAGCGTTGCCATCTTTTTTGCTGAACTGCCTATTGTTTACTTTCCTTGGGTTACTGGTTTATCCGCCACACTCCTGAGCGGTCTGTTGATATTGATGGTCAGCGCATGGCTTCGCTCTAACCTTCCCAGGCTCCGGCAGGCCAGCGTCGCTGGGTTGGTGATTCTTGCGGTTGCAACTCTCTCGGTTCCAGCCGCTTCAGAGATTCTGCCAGGAGGTTGGCCACTTAGTGATTGGGAGGTAGTCGCCTGCGATGTTGGCCAAGGAGATGCACTTGTTATCAAATCCCTTGGTCGAGTAGCGGTAGTTGATGTTGGCAAGGACGAGGAGCGAATTGATGGCTGCCTAACGGAGCTAGGAGTGACAACGATTGACTTACTGGTGCTAACTCATTTTGATTTTGATCACGTTGGTGGACTAACTGGAGCTCTTGGGGGCAGAGTGGTCTCCCACGCAATTGTTTCTGGTTTTCCGGATGACCGACCAGCAACTAAGAGCTCTCTCGATCAGCTCAAGGAAATAGGGGCTCAAGTAATCATTGCCGAACCAACTATCAGCGGCTCCCTCGGAGAATTTGGCTGGAGAGTGCTGGCGCCAACCAAGACTGCATCTGAGGCTAAAGATTCCAATGACGCCTCGGTCACTATGGTTTTTCGTTCTTCCAGGTTCGATCTTGTATTACTCGGTGACCTTGGCGCTGAGGGGCAGGAGCGGGTTTCAAAATCGGTAATGCAAGTTCTTGCAAGCTCTAGCAATCCACTGATCCTAAAAGTGTCTCACCATGGATCAAATGATCAGTCAGCAAGCTTCCACGAGCAGTTGAAACCAGATCTTGCCCTGATTTCAGTTGGTACAGAAAATGGCTATGGTCACCCAGGGAAACAAGCACTCCAGATTCTTGGCTCAGTTGGCGCTCAAGTTCTGCGAACGGATTTACTGGGTGCCATTGCTATTTCGAGTGCTGGTGGCGAGCTTCAGTGGTCCGCCACCGGTAGGTAGGCTGATTGGGTGGGTAAAGCAAAACAGGTTTCTTGGCGAGCTGCTAAGCCAGCGCCAATTGTCTTTGTTTCTGGACCGGAAGAATACTTAGCCGATCGCGCCATTCGCGCTATTAGAGATCAGCTTAGAAAAAAAGACACCGGGCTAGAGGTGCATGAAATTGCTGCCTCTGATTACTCAACTGGGCAACTCGATGCGCTTGCTAGCCCGTCGTTATTTATGGAGCCAAGACTACTTATCATCAACGGGGTCGAAAAATGTAGCGATGCATTAATTGATGATGGTTTGGCACTACTTGATAACCCGCAAACCGAAACCACGGTTGTATTGCGCCACAACTCCTCAAGCGTTCGAGGTAAGAAGCTCGTTGATGCAATACGTCTTAGCGATGCCGCGATTGAAATCGCCTGCGCCAAGATCGACAAGGACAGCGATAAGGCTGCATTTATTCAGGCTGAATTTGCAGCCGTGGATAGGAAAATAACATCCGGAGCAGTTAGATCCCTTTCTGATGCATTTGCTGATGATCTCGCGGAGCTCGCCGCTGCTTGCACGCAGCTACTTTCTGACCAGAGTGAAAGTATCGATGAAGCTATGGTCGATAAGTATTACGGGGGAAGAGTTGAAACCAACGCTTTCAAAGTTGCAGATGCTGCCCTAGCAGGACAATCGGCTCAGGCCCTAGCGCTTCTAAGACACGTGATCGCAACCGGTGCTGATCCAGTTCCAGTTGTGGCTGCATTTGCTATGAAAGTTCGCTTGATGGCTAAGGTCTACGGCAACAAGTACGCAAGTGCTTCCACGGTTGGCGCACAACCCTGGCAAATACAGCGAGCCCAAAAAGATTTGGCTGGTTGGAGCGAAGAGGGTTTAGCTGAGGCCGTTATGGCAGTTGCTACCGCTGATGCTGCAGTTAAAGGTATGGAGCGCGATAGTGTTTTTGCACTTGAAAAGCTTGTGCTGCTGCTATCTAATAGAGGGCAAAAAAATACCGAGGTCTAATGACCTCGGTAAGTTTCTAAAAATCTTTACTTGAGTCCAGCTACCTTCTTGGCAAGAGCTGACTTACGGTTGGCAGCTTGGGACTTGTGAATAACGCCCTTGGATACTGCCTTATCAAGCTTGCGGCTTGCTACCTTTAGGGCAGCTGCTGCAGTTGCCTTGTCACCGGAAACGGAGGCTTCGCGGGCTGCGCGAACAACAGTCTTTAGCTCACTCTTTACAGCGCGGTTGCGCTCAGTTGCCTTGATGTTCGTGCCAATACGCTTGACCTGAGATTTGATATTTGCCATTTATTTTTCTTTCGTTTTGGGGAAACCCAACTCCGTCAAGCTTACTAGCTGGTCCCCGCCTTGGGCAACCAGTCTTGGGGCAGTAGCAAGCTAGTTGCCTAGCGTTATGGGACAATGGAGGCTAGCTTTGACCCCCATAGTTTTAGGAAATTGCCTTGTCGCCACGCGCCAAATCTCAGCTGCAGCCGTCCAAGACGCCTCCGGGGCAAATTCGAAACTTCTGCATCATTGCCCACATCGACCACGGTAAGTCCACTTTGGCTGACCGCATGCTTCAGCTAACCGGGGTCGTGGATGATCGGTCGATGCGGGCCCAGTACTTAGACCGTATGGACATTGAACGTGAACGAGGCATCACCATTAAGTCCCAAGCTGTTCGCATGCCCTGGGAAGTCAACGGTAAAGTTTTTGCTTTAAACATGATCGACACCCCAGGACACGTGGACTTCACGTATGAGGTTTCAAGATCTCTAGCGGCTTGTGAAGGAGCGGTGCTGCTAGTTGATGCAGCTCAAGGTATCGAAGCCCAGACTCTTGCAAACCTATACCTCGCCATGGAAAACGAGCTAACAATCATTCCTGTTCTAAACAAGATTGATTTGCCAGCGGCTCAGCCTGACAAATACGCCGAAGAGCTAGCGAGCCTTATCGGAGGAGACCCGGCAGATTGCCTTCGGGTATCGGGAAAGACCGGCGTTGGAGTTTCCGAGCTTTTGGACAAGATCATCGCCACGGTTCCAGCTCCAGTTGGAGACGCAAACGCTCCTGCCAGGGCGATGATTTTTGACTCGGTTTATGACAGCTACCGCGGAGTGGTGACATACATCCGAATGATTGATGGATCTTTATCACCTCGGGAAAAGATTCGGATGATGTCCACTCGTGCCGTTCACGAATTACTCGAAATTGGAGTGAGCTCACCTGAGCCAGAACCCACCCAGGGGTTGGGTGTTGGGGAGGTTGGCTATTTGATTACCGGCGTAAAAGATGTTCGGCAATCCAAGGTCGGTGACACTGTAACAACAGTTTCAAAGCCAGCAACCGAAGCGCTAACCGGTTACTCAGAACCACTTCCGATGGTCTTCTCCGGTGTGTACCCAATTGACGGCTCGGACTATCCAGATCTTCGAGAAGCGCTTGATCGACTAAAGCTTTCCGACGCTGCTTTGGTTTATGAACCCGAAACTTCCGTTGCTTTAGGCTTTGGTTTCCGCTGTGGCTTCTTGGGGCTGCTGCACCTAGAAATTGTTACCGAACGATTGCAGCGCGAGTTTGGTCTGGAGCTAATTGCAACGGCGCCTTCGGTTGTTTACGAAGTAACTCTTGATGATGGCAAAGAAGTCACTGTTACTAACCCAAGCGAATTTCCCACCGGCAAAATCAAAAAGGTATTGGAGCCAATGGTTAAGGCCACCGTTTTGGCGCCAAAGGATTACGTCGGAACCATCATGGAACTTTGCCAGACTCGTCGCGGTGTCATGATTGACATGCAATATCTTGGCGAGGATCGGGTGCAACTTCGTTACACGCTTCCACTTGCCGAGATTGTCTTCGACTTTTTTGATCAACTAAAGAGCAAAACCCAGGGTTACGGTTCTTTGGACTACGAAGAAGTTGGTTTGGCTGAAGGTGATTTAGTGAAAGTTGACCTGCTGTTACAGGGGGAACAGGTTGACGCCTTTAGTGCAATTGTTCACAAGGACAAGGCCTACGCCTACGGTGTGATGATTACCGGAAAGCTTCGCGAACTAATTCCTAGGCAGCAATTTGAAGTTCCGATTCAAGCCGCAATTGGAGCCCGAATCATTGCCCGTGAATCAATTCGCGCTGTTCGGAAAGACGTACTTGCTAAGTGCTACGGAGGAGACATTTCTCGGAAGCGAAAGCTATTGGAGAAGCAAAAAGAAGGTAAGAAGCGCATGAAGATGGTTGGGCGAGTGGAAGTGCCGCAGGAAGCCTTCATTGCCGCACTTTCTTCAGATGGCGAAAAAAAGGGCGAAAAGAAGGCTAAGTAATTGGCTGCCCCTCTTCCTTTAGGCGACAGGCCTCCAGAAAACGGATTGTTTTCAGCGTCCGAGATTTCTGGTTCAGAATCCAGATCTTTTCATGCCTACGTTCACATACCCTTTTGCACCGTTAAGTGTGGCTACTGCGATTTCAATACCTATACCTCGAGTGAACTTGGGACCCTAAAGCAGAGTGATTTTGCGGCGACACTAATTGAAGAGGTCAACCTGTCTGCGAAGATTCTGCAGCAATCAAATGTTGCCCCAAGGAAACTAAAGACTGTCTTTTTTGGTGGTGGAACTCCATCACTACTTCCAGCAGCTAATCTAATTGCCATTCTGGATTCGCTGGAAGCCGAGTTTGATTTTCAGCAAGATGCAGAGATTACCTTTGAGGCCAATCCTGACTCGGTAACGAAAGAAAGCCTTTCCGCTTTGAGAGCTGCCGGGTTCAACAGAATTTCGATTGGAATGCAGTCGGCCGTTCCACAGGTACTGAAAACCCTAGAGCGAACCCACGATCCAGAAAACGTTTCCATCGCTCTGGAAATTGCTAAGTCCCTTGGCTTTAGAACATCTTTGGATCTCATCTTTGGAGCGCCTGGCGAGTCATTGCAGCAGTGGGAGCAAACCATTCGTCAAGTTATTGATTTAGACCCGGGACACTTATCGGCGTATTCGTTAATTGTTGAACCTGGAACAAAGCTTGCTAGGCAGATTAATTCGGGGGAGCTAGCGCAAGTGGATGAAGACTTGCAGGCAGATAAGTACGAGCTTGCGGACAAGCTACTTCCTGAAGCTGGTTATAACTGGTACGAGATAAGTAACTGGTCTAAAGCGCCAGAGCTAAAGTCCAACCACAACCTGGCTTACTGGAGCGGACAAGACTGGTGGGGTTATGGGCCAGGGGCTCACTCGCATCTTGGTTCGGTGCGTTGGTGGAATCACAAGCACCCGCTTAGCTACGCAAACCTACTTGAAAAAAACGTTTCGCCAGCTGCCGGCAGAGAGCAGCTCGATGGCGAAGCCGCAGCCCTTGAGCGCATTTTGCTGGAGTCTCGAACTTCAGAAGGAATGTCAATCGAGCAGATCAAGAAACTTCAGCCAGGTAGCGAAGTAGCAATATCGCAACTGATTGCCGATGGCTTGATTGAAGGACCGGAAGCGATTGCGGGGAAGCTACTTTTGACCCTCAAGGGACGCTTGCTCGCCGACGCAGTTGTTCGAGCACTATCCAGCTGACACTTATACACCTGTAGCGGGTAATATTGGCACTCATAAGCAATGAGTGCTAACTAGGTAGGTGATTGAGCTTGATTCCAGAAAGACCCCTCGAGGTTCTAAAAGCAATCGTGCAAGATTACATTCAGAGCAATGAGCCAGTTGGCTCCAAGTCTTTAGTTGAGCGTCACTCCTTCGGAGTTTCCGCGGCCACCATTCGAAACGACATGGCGATTCTGGAAGAAGAAGAACTAATTGCCGCCCCACACACCTCCAGCGGTCGAGTCCCAACAGATAAGGGGTATCGCCTATTTGTTGATCGCCTAAATGAAGTCAAGCCAATTAGCAATGCTGAGCGCGCCGCAATTGAAGGGTTCATGTCAAAAAGTTCTGACCTCGATGAGACTCTTAGCCAAACAGCAAGGTTACTTTCGCAGCTAACCAATGAAATTGCACTGGTGCAGTATCCAAGCCTTGGCAAAGCCTCAGTTCGACACATTGAGCTAATCGCCATTGATGATAAGAGACTTCTTTTGATGCTGATTACCGACTCCGGTCGGATTCAGCAGCACGTGATGGAAGTGGCCTCAGGCTACGAAGCATCAGCGGTTGAAAAGCTTCGCAACTTCCTAAACGAAAAAGTGGCTGGTAAGCCGCTTTCTTCGGTGAATAAGACACTTCGTGCATCCAAAGATGAGATCAGCGCCCCACTGCAAGCACTTGCTGGCACTGTGATCCCAGAGGTTGCATTACTAGTTGACGCCAATAGTCAAGAAAAGATTCTGCTCGCTGGAACTTCCAACTTGGCAAAGCGCCAAGGGGAGTTTCCAGGAAGCATCTCACCGGTACTAGAAGCAATTGAAGAACAGGTTGTTTTACTTAAGCTGATTTCTGAGATGCAGGCCGATCAACACGGCGTCTCACTAAGAATCGGCAGAGAAAACACTGTCGATGCACTTTCAAATACCTCAGTATTAGTTTCTGGATACGAAAACCAAGGTAGCGAAGTAGCGAAGGTAGGAGTGATTGGTCCAACCAGAATGGATTACTCATCCAACATCGGTGCTGTTCGAGCGGTAGCCAGGTATCTCACGCAATCTCTTGGAGGACTTTAACCCTTGGCAGATCATTACGAGACTCTTGGCGTTTCTAGGAGCGCTTCTTCAGAGGAAATAAAGAAGGCATATCGAAAGTTAGCTCGTGAGCTCCACCCAGACGTGAATGACTCAGACGCTGCTCAAGAGCGCTTCAAGTTGGTAACTCACGCCTACGAAGTGTTAGGTGATGACCAAGCAAGACGTCGGTACGACTCCGGTGGTGACTCTCAGAGCTTTGGCTTTGGAGACATCTTTGAAACATTCTTTGGTGGCGGACAACGGGGACCACGCTCTAGAGCCGAAAGAGGTCAGGATGCCCTGCTTCGAGTTGAGCTAAGTTTCGAAGAAGCAATCTTTGGAGTTGAGAAGTCAATTCCGGTTGACACGGCTGTTTTATGCGATACCTGTAATGGAAGTTGTGCCAAGCCTGGCACCAGCCCGAGAGTTTGTGACATTTGCCACGGAAGTGGCCAGGTGCAAACTCAAGTTCGTTCACTGCTTGGTGCCATGGTTACAACTAGCCCATGTGGTTCTTGTCGCGGCTACGGTCACGTCATACCAGAGCCTTGTTTAGATTGTCGTGGCCAGGGAAGAGTGCGGGCAAGAAGAGATATCGAACTAAAAATTCCAGCTGGCGTTGAAGACGGCATTCGGTTGCAGCTATCTGGCTCTGGTGAAGTTGGATTTGGTGGTGGCCCAAGTGGTGATCTCTACGTTGATGTTTCTATTGCCCCTCATCAGCTATTTGGTAGATCCGGTGACGAGCTGACGTGCGAACTAGAGCTACCACTTCATGAGGCAGCTCTTGGAACGCTGGTAAAGATAAAGACTTTTGATGGGGAACTCGAATTGCAAATTCCAGCCGGTTCGCAAACCGGTGACACCGTGAGCGTGAAAGGAAAAGGTTTTGGCAGGCTTCGACAGTCTGGTAGAGGCGATTTGGTTGTAACCCTTTCGGTAAAAATTCCAACCAAGTTGGACTCAAAGCAAAAGGAACTATTTAGAACCCTTGCCGGCTTGCGTAAAGCCGACACCGCTGGTCTTGTTCCGAGAAAATCAGGCGCATTCCAGGGAAGACGCCGTGGTTGAGCCACTGTTTATTTCACCGATTCCATCTGACACAAAAACCGGTTCCAAAATCAGAATTGCTGGCGCGGAAGCAAAACACGCCATGTCGGTTCGCAGACTACAAATCGGTGAAGCAATAGCCGTATCTGATGGTCAGGGCCAAAAGGTTCGCGGCAAGGTAAGGCAACTCTCTAAGGATTTTCTAGAGCTAGATGTTGAATCAATGGAAACAATCGAAAGGCCAAAACCGCAACTGGTTTTAGTTCAGGCTTTAGCCAAGGGAGATCGCGATGAAATGGCGGTGCAAGCCTGCACCGAGCTTGGCATTCAAGCTGTGATTCCGTGGCAGAGCGAAAGATCAGTTTCGATTTGGAAACCTGAAAAACAAGACAAGCACCGACTTCGTTGGCAAACCATCGCAACCGAAGCTGCCAAGCAATCGCTTAGACCCTTTATCCCTGAGGTTGAAAAGGTGTTGGGAACCATTGAGCTAGTAGATCGCCTCAAGAGTTTCGATCTGACGCTTGTTTTAGACCCAACATCAACCACCTCACTGACGAGTGTGCCAATAGTGGGGCACCAGTCAATAGCCATCGTTGTCGGCCCAGAAGGTGGCATTAGCCCGCAAGAACTTGAACAGTTTCGCTCTGCTGGATTGAGCCTGGTCGGTCTTGGAAGCGGCATTTTGAGAACATCAACGGCTGGTGTGGCTGTAGTTTCCTACCTGCAGGCAACCCTTGGAAATTGGAGCTAGGGCTAGCTAAAACTAGACTGAACTACATGACTGAAGCTAACTGCATCTTTTGCAAAATTGTCTCAGGCGATATTGCCTCGGACACAATTGCAGAAACTGCGAACACCTTGGCATTTAGGGACATCGCTCCGCTATCAAAGGTCCATCTCTTAGTGATTCCCAAAAAGCATTACAAGAATGTTGTTGAGCTTTCGGAAGCATCTCCTGCGGTACTGGGTGAGCTAATGTCGCAGGCAACCTCACTGGCTCAAGAACACACCAATGGCTCTTTCAAGCTACAGTTCAATACCGGCAGCGAAGCAGGACAGACCATTTTTCACGCCCACGCCCACGTTTTATCAGATAACTCAAAGGACGGCTCTTGACATCATCCGAATCTAAAGATTCAAAAACTGTCGTAATTGAAATTTCCGGTGTTGATCCCATATTCGTATTTGGGCCTGAAGACAAACTACTTAGAACCATCGAGGAAAGCTTTCCCGATGTTCGCTTCACAGCGCGTGGCAATGAGATTGAGATTTCTGGACCTAGTTCATATGTTGCACAAGCTGAGCAGCGCTTGAGGCAGATTATCTCTGCTGTTTCTTCAGGTAGGGAAGTCACCCCGGCAGATCTGAGAAGAACCGAGCCTGATCTTCTCTCACAAAGCATTCTTAGTTCAAGAGGTAAGTCGATCAGACCAAAAACCGCTGGTCAAAAAGAGTATGTCGAGTCGATCGATAAAAACACCATTGTTTTTGGAATTGGTCCTGCGGGAACTGGAAAAACTTACCTTGCTATGGCAAAGGCCGTTCAGGCTCTGCAGCGCAAGGAAGTTTCCAGAATCATCTTGACCAGGCCCGCAGTTGAAGCCGGAGAGCGCCTTGGCTTTCTTCCTGGAACTCTGAGCGAGAAAATCGACCCTTATCTAAGACCTTTATTTGATGCCCTGCACGAGATGCTGGATCCTGATGCAGTGCCAAGGATGATTGCCACCGGAACCATTGAAGTCGCGCCGCTTGCCTACATGCGAGGCCGGACACTGAATGACTCATTTATTATCTTGGACGAAGCTCAAAACACCACGGCTGAGCAGATGAAGATGTTTCTAACTCGCCTAGGATTCAATTCCAAGATGGTTGTCACGGGAGACATCACTCAGGTTGACCTGCAAGGCGGTGTATCGGGCCTACGAGTTGCCTCGAGAGTTCTTGCAAACGTTGAAGATGTTTACTTCTCTCAGATGAGCTCCGCAGATGTCATTAGACACCCGCTGGTTGGGAAGATCGTAGATGCCTATGATCGAGCTGACGCCGCCAATCCCAAAAAGGCAAACTAGTTGAGTATTGAAATAAGTAACGAAACCGAATTTGCTGTTGACGAAGTTCGGGTTCTTAGACTTGCCGAGTTTGCCTTGGATCGAATGAAAATTGATCCAGCAGCTGAATTGGCAATTATCTTTGTTGACGAACCTGCTATGGAGCAATTGCATTTGCAGTGGATGGATGAGCCAGGCCCCACAGACGTCCTTAGCTTTCCAATGGATGAGCTTCGCCCAGGAACGGAGTCAGAGCCAACACCTGCTGGCTTGCTTGGAGACATTGTTATTTGTCCAACCGTTGCGCAAAAGCAAGCGGTAACAGCTGGCCATGAAACCATCAACGAGATTCTTCTTTTGACGACCCACGGTGTGCTGCACCTATTGGGCTTTGATCACGCGGAACCAGAAGAAGAACTTGAGATGTTTGGAATTCAGAAGTCAATATTGAAGGCTTACTACGAAAGCGAGAGCAGTCAACTTGTCGGAGAGTAACAGGTTCGCCTTTATTGGCAAAGTATTTGCAAAAAAGCAGGTGGACTCCACCGAGGCTGAGGAGTATGAGCAAGACCTAATTGAATCAGTCGAGGACTTCTCAGAAACCATTACCCGCGAGGTAATGATTCCAAGAATTGACATCGCAACAATTACTGCGGAATCTAATTTGGATAGTGCGATGACCATGTTTTTATACAGCGGCTACTCCCGCCTGCCGGTTACAGGCAAGAACACAGATGACATCGTGGGGATCTTGTACCTAAAGGATGTAGCGAAGATTCTTCACGAATCCCCAAAGCTCATGTTTGAGAAAACCGCTGAGGACCTTGCCAGGTCGGCAATTTTCGTACCGGAGTCCAAGCCACTTAAGGACCTTTTGCAGGACATGCAAAAAAGCTCCACACACATAGCCATAGTGATCGATGAGTACGGCGGGGTAGCGGGACTTGTAACAATGGAAGACGTTATTGAAGAGCTAGTTGGTGACATCGCGGATGAGTACGACAAGGAGGTTCCTGATGTAGAAAAGCTAGCAGTGGACCTTTATCGCGTAAATGCTCGCTTTTCTCTATTTGAGCTAGGCGAACTACTTGAAATCGAGCTAGAAGACGATGACGTTGATTCCGTTGGTGGTTGGCTAACCAAGAGCCTGGGAGCTCTTCCAAAACTTGGTGATCAGATTGTGATCAACAACCTAGAACTTACTGCCGATAGAGTTGAGGGCCGGGCCAAGAGACTTGTAACCGTCTTAGTTCGAGTACTTGCTGAAAAGGAACCTGAGGAACTGTCAACTGATGAGTAGTGAATTTCGCGCTGGGTTTGTGACCTTCGTTGGTCGACCCAATGTCGGGAAATCAACTCTCACAAACGCCCTAGTTGGCGAAAAGATAGCTATCACGAGTGACAAACCGCAAACCACCAGAAAAGCCATTCGGGGCATTGCCCATCTCAATTCCGGTCAACTAATAATTGTTGACACTCCTGGTCTTCATCGCCCGAGGACTTTACTTGGTGAAAGGCTTAATGACCTAGTTGCCTCAACTCTTGGCGAGGTGGACGTAATAGGTATGTGTTTCCCCGCTGGTGACAAAATCGGCCCAGGAGACAAGTTCATAAACGAACAGCTAAGTAGCTTTCCAAAGGCAAAGTGCGTTGCGATTGTAACTAAGAGCGAAACAGTTTCCAGAGAAGAACTAGCGAATCAACTGCTCGAGGTATCTAAACTTCGCGACTGGAGCGAAATCATCCCAGTATCTGCCATCGCTGGTTCCCAGCTTGATGAATTAGCTCAATTACTTGTTGGCATGATGCCACCATCTGAAGAGCTTTACCCAAAGGAAACAATCACTGACGAATCAATTGAATCGCGAATCTGTGAACTGATTCGAGAAGCATCCTTGGAAGGGGTTCGTCACGAGCTGCCGCACTCACTAGCAGTAACCATGGACGAGATGAAAAAACGAGAGAACTCTGAGCTAACTGACATTCACGCCAACATATTTGTTGAACGTGACAGTCAAAAAGGCATTGTTCTTGGCAAGGGCGGTTCGCGCCTAAAAGACGTGGGAACCAGAGCCCGTAAGGAAATAGAAGCCCTTATCGGAGGGCCAGTATTTCTAAGCCTCAGAGTGAAGATTGCTCACGAGTGGCAGCGAGATCCAAAGCAGCTAGGAAAATTGGGCTTTTAAGTGTTAGCCTCTTTTTGTGTTCTCTGAGCTACTACTTAGTGGCCGCGGCGAGGCCTACTAAACGGCCTTCCTCGTCGCGGAGCTTTGTTATAGCCGACTCAGACCATCTTTAGGAGAACACAATTGCAAAACAACCAAAAACCTTCCTCGATGCCGGTGCATCGATATAAGCCTTTTCACGAGCAAATCAAATTTGAGCTCCCAGATCGCACCTGGCCAACCAAGCGAATAGAAAAAACCCCACGCTGGTGTGCGGTGGATCTTCGCGACGGTAATCAAGCCCTAATTGATCCAATGTCGCCAGAGCGCAAACTAAAGATGTTCCAACTGCTGGTTCGCATGGGATACAAAGAGATTGAAGTTGGTTTTCCTTCGGCTAGCCAGACCGACTTTGACTTTGTTCGAGTGCTTATAAACGATGCTCACATCCCAGATGATGTCACGATTCAGGTTTTGACTCAGGCAAGGGATCACCTAATTGAACGAACTTATGAGTCGCTTGTTGGAGCCAAAAACGTAATTGTGCACTTCTATAACTCGACTTCTGTTCTGCAGCGAAGAGTTGTCTTCAATCAGGACAAAGACGGGATCAAGAAAATTGCCTTGGACGCGGCTAAGAAGTGCAAATCACTAGAGCACATGCTTCCAGGAACCAATGTCTATTACGAGTACTCACCAGAAAGCTATACCGGAACCGAATTGGAGTACGCACTCGAGGTTTGCAACGCGGTAATTGAAGAAATTGATCCAACTCCAGATCGGAAGATGGTAATCAACCTTCCTGCGACCGTTGAGATGACAACACCGAATGTTTACGCGGATTCAATCGAGTGGATGAGCAGAAGACTTGCCAAGCGCGAGAGCGTAATTTTGTCCCTTCACCCACACAATGACCGCGGAACCGCTATTGCTGCTGCCGAACTTGGTTATATGGCCGGGGCCGACCGCATTGAGGGCTGCCTATTCGGAAACGGGGAGAGAACCGGAAACGTTGACTTGGTGACCCTTGGATTGAACTTGTTCTCGCAGGGAATTGATCCGCAGATTGATTTTGGCGACATAGATGAGATCAAGCGCACCGTTGAGTACTGTAACCAACTTCCGGTTGCAGAACGCTCTCCATACGGTGGCGACCTGGTTTACACAGCATTTTCTGGATCGCATCAAGACGCCATCAAAAAAGGCTTTGAGGCCATGCAGAAAACCGCTACCGAAGCAGGCAAAGATATCTCTGAGCTTGAGTGGGCAGTGCCATATCTTCCAATTGATCCGATGGATGTTGGAAGAAGCTACGAGGCGGTTATTCGCGTTAACTCTCAGTCCGGTAAGGGCGGCGTTGCCTACCTCTTGAAATCTGACCACTCACTGGATCTTCCAAGAAAGCTCCAGATTGAATTCTCTCGAGTGGTGCAGGGCCTTACCGATAGTGAAGGTGGCGAAGTAAGCTCCGAGAAGCTTTGGGAGATATTCCAAGACGAATATCTTCCTGCGCCAATTGAAAAGTCCGAGCTAAAGTGGGGCCGCTTCGAACTTAAGCGCATGAAGACCGAAAGCGAAATGGATGGCGAGCTAAAACTTCAGATTGTCTTGCGTGATGGTGACAAAGAAGTTGAGGCTTCTGGAACCGGAAATGGACCAATCTCTGCTTTCTTGTCAATCCTTGGTGCGCAGGGTGTGGAGACCAGATTGCTTGACTACATTGAGCACACTATGAGCGCCGGTGGAGACGCCCAGGCCGCTTCGTATATTGAGCTTGATGTGGCGGGAAAGACCCTTTGGGGAGTGGGAATCGATTCTGACATCGCCACTTCTTCGCTGAAGGCAGTTATTTCGGGAGTAAATCGCGCCATACGCGCTTGAGAGCAGAGGTTCGTCCTTGGCTCGTTAGATACTGGTCTAGTGCCCGTTTATCGCGATGAAGCCGTTGTGCTTCGAACTCACAAGCTAGGCGAAGCTGACCGCATCGTCACTTTGCTATCGAGATACCGCGGCCAAATCAGAGCCGTTGCAAAAGGAGTTCGGCGAACCGCCTCCAAGTTCGGTTCGAGGCTTGAGCCATTTATGGTTGTCGATGCACAGTTCTACGAAGGCAAGAATCTAGATATCGTAAACCAGGTTGAAACAATCGGTTCCTACGGCGGAGCAATCATAGACGACTACGCCGCCTTTACTGCAGCCAACGCAATGGTTGAAGCAGCCGAGCGACTGACCATGGAAGAGTCTTCACCGCAGCAGTATCTTTTGTTAGTCGGAGCACTTCGATCGCTTGCAACCAAAGAACATGACTCATCGCTGATTTTGGATTCTTACCTGTTGCGCGCATTAGCCATAGCAGGTTGGGCTCCAAGCTTTGATGACTGTGCACGTT
>JAIOXP010000029.1:0-12764 GCA_021741705.1 Rhodoluna sp.
GTATTTAGAAACCCATCCGACGCCTGCATGTGCAAAGCGAGCTTCTCTTGGCTAATTGGTTTTTCCTTAGTGATAATCAATCCCTGCCATTCGGGGTTGCCCTTCAGCCACGCGTCCCTTAGGTCCGGTCCCTTCATCTCATGATTAGCACCAGACCAAAAGGCTACCGGCCGATTTGGATCGAGACCCAGAGCCGATTTTGCGTCAGATTTCGATTCCCCAGGCTTGAATAGCTCTGCATTCACTGCAATGGGCAAGACCTTTGTGTTCACTGGATAGAAGGCCCTGCTGTACGGAGTGGCGACGGCATGCCACTTCGCGACCAAGGATTTCCCAATGCGCCTATTTTTGGACCCGAACTTCTTTCCAAGCCTGAGGGACATTTCAGGGTAAAGTTCCCACAATAAATTGATGGTCTGGCTTGGGAATGAAGGCTTCCCCATCGTCGAATAATGAAGCACGATGTCTGTTGGACCGATTTTCTTTGGAACTCCAACTTCAGCTCCAGATTCCCTCTGGAACCATGTCCAGAAAGTGTCCTCCCCCAGTCCGGACATAACTTCCGGATTCAAGAATATTTTACTCTCCACTCGGGCTCCCCTCACTTCAGATACTGGTAGCCTAGCCACAAGAACGGAGCGAAAACATGTCTAAAGTCTTGGTTGCCGGCGGGGCCGGTTATGTTGGTGGGTACTTGGTGGATGCTGCATTAGATGCAGGGCACGAAGTTCGCGTTTTTGACAAGCTCGTTTATGAAGATGCCTACTTGAAGGACATCGATTTTGTTTACGGTGACATTAACGATATCGACTCTCTAAAGCCTCACCTTGACTGGGCTGACACCGTTGTTTGGCTCGCCGCATTCGTTGGGGATCCAGCCTGTGCACTAAACCCGGAACTCACCATGGAGACCAATGTCGGTTCCGTGAAGAACTTGGTCGCTAACTTCTCCGGACGCATCATCTTCCCTTCCACCTGCAGCGTTTACGGAGCCCAGGACGGCTTGTTGGACGAGTCCAGTCCTTTTGATCCACTGTCGCTTTACGCGGAATCCAAGATTGCAGCGGAGAAGGTGCTTCTTGCAGCTCCAAACGAGACCTTGATCTTCCGTCTCGGAACACTATTCGGACTAAGCGACACTTACTCTCGCTTGAGAGTGGACCTTGTTTTGAACGTTCTAACCATTCGTGCAGTTCGTGAGAAGCAGATGAGCGTCTTTGGTGGCCAGCAGTTCAGGCCTCTGTTGCACGTGCGTGATGTCGCTACCGCAATGGTGCCTCACATTGATACCCACACCACAGGTGTTTACAACCTACACACCGAGAACCTAACCATCATCGAGTTGGCTGAGCGCATCCAGGAAGTAGTTCCTGGCGCTGTTCTCAAGATCACTGAGTCCTCCTTCCAAGATGCACGCAACTATGCGGTTTCCAGCGACAAGGCTCGGAACGAGTTGGGCTTTGCACCTAAGTGGTCCGTAATCGATGGAATCCATGAGATTTACAACGCGATTTCCCAGAACCGTATCCCTGACGTAAGCCTTCCTCGCTTCAGCAACGTTGCTGCGTTGCAGGGCCTACTTGGAACTAAGTAATGTCCGACAAGGTTGAGTTTGTAGCCGGCGGCCTGGCTGTTGACGATCGCGGATCACTAAAATTTATCAACGATTTTGCGTTGGCTGGATACAAGCGTTTTTACGTCGTCGAAAACCATCGCCAGGGCTTTATTCGTGCATGGCACGGTCACAAGCATGAGGCGAAGGCTGTTGTTTGCCTGCAGGGCTCAGCTTTGGTGGCAGGGGTTAAAGTCGACAACTGGGAGTCGCCATCTAAAGACCTTCCAATCGAGCGATTTGTGGTCTCTGGATCTAAGCCTGGTGCTCTATTGATTCCAGCCGGATATGCCAACGGGTTCATGTCACTTACTGCGGACACAATAATGATGTTCTTCTCGTCTTCGACCCTTGCCGAGAGTGCTGCAGATGACATCAGATTTGAATCACGCATGTGGGACCCCTGGAACATCGAAGAAAGATAACCTTGCCCAAAATCTCTATGGTCCTAGGAATTAGGCCCGATGTAATCCGTGCTTCATTGATTATCAACATGCTCAAAGCTGAGCTAGGTGCAGACTTCGAATTCGTCTGGTCTGGGCAGCACTACAGCGACAACATGAAGGACATCTTCTTTAGGCAGCTAGACGTTCCAGCGCCTGATGTCACATTGCAACTTGACACTTCAAGTGACCAAGCCATGATTGGCAGCCTGATCTCTGAGTTGGGTAGCTACTTGGACACCGCCAAGCCAGATGCTGTCATCTTCCTTGGCGACACCAACACGGTGACCGGCTCTATCGCAGTTGCCGCCAAGAACATCCCGATCGTTCACATCGAAGGCTGCATGCGCTCCTATGACTGGCGCATGCCGGAGGAAAAGTTCAGAACTGCAATTGATCACCTTGCGGATGTCATCTACGCCTATGTGGACGAATACAAACAACAGGGTGTTATTGAGGGCCTAGACCCAGACAACATTGTCGTGACTGGTAATCCGATCGTGGACGTGCTGAACCATTACTTCATCTCGGGCAAGGTACGCCTGACTCCTGAGGCAAGTGCTGAGCTGTTCAGGTCTTATGGCTATAGCGGTGGAGAGCTCTGGTCTATGACCTGCCACAGGCGTGAGAACGTTGACAGTCGCGAAGCTCTCTCAAGAATTCTTGACTTGGCCTCACGTTGCTCAGGCACGGTAATCTTCCCAGCGGGATACAGGACCCAGGCTCGTATTCGGGAGTTCAATCTAGAGATACCAGCCAACACTCTAATGATTGATCCAATTGGATATGCAGAGCTCATGGAACTGCTGGACGCGTCAATCGCAGTGATCACTGACTCAGGCACGGTGGTTGAGGAAGCTGCAGTTCTGGGCGTTCCATCGATACAGATGCGAACCTCAACAGAGCGACCACAGGTGTACGACTGCGGTGGTTCGGTCAA
Source organism: Rhodoluna sp. (assembly GCA_021741705.1). Classification (GTDB taxonomy): domain Bacteria; phylum Actinomycetota; class Actinomycetes; order Actinomycetales; family Microbacteriaceae; genus Rhodoluna. Next base: position 2,996 of record JAIOXP010000029.1, read on the forward strand.
GTTTGACCCGCACTTTGAATACACTGACGGCCAAATTGAAGCGATCATTAAGTCCGCAGCCGGTAGGCGCTCTGAGTCCTGGACTCACACTCTTGGTGATGGACTAGCTTCAAGAAGAATTACTGATGACCTTGTTCAAAGATTCAAGGACAAGAACTGGGCAGGCCATCTGCCGAATGAAAAGATACGTCCAATCGCCAGAAACTATGGCTACGGCATTGGAGATCTAGGAAAAGCCTAAAGCGGCATCTCCTGAATCATTTGCTCGACAGTTGGCGCGGTAGCGTAACCAGCGTTGTGCCACATCCGGGCTACAACATCGCCATTGGTCGTGCTCAGAGTTCTGTCGATAACTTTGCCGGAGGCCTTTGGATTGACGGTGATGTCTCCCCTGCCTGCTCTTGCAGCAATTGCGCCAACTAAAACTTCTTTGGTCAGGGTGGATCCAGGGATTACGTGAATGGTGCCTGGCACGAACTCGTTGTGTTCGATTATCCCGCGGCAAAGCTTGCCGAAGTGGAAGGTGGTAACGCCATTCCAGACGTGGTCAGTAAATCCGAAAATCTCGGCATTCTGAGGCTGGTTTCTCACCCACTCGAAGAGTGATGTGCTGCGTCCGTACTCTGGACCGATAATGGAAACTCGCAAGTGCATCATGGTTTGCGATGGAACCTCGCCCAAGCTCTTGGTCTTTCCGTAAACATCCAAGGCATCAAATTCATCTTGCTCGGAATATTTACCCTTTAGTCCAGAATAAACACAGTCTGTTGCAATCTGAATTACTCGCAAATTCTTTGCCTCGGCATAGCGAGCCAACTGATCAGGGAACAACCCGTTTACGATCATTGCCACTCTTCGCTGATCGGCGTTGTCGTCCTTGATGTGAGGCTTGATGATTCCAATGCAGTTGATAACCCAGTCGCCAGAAGATACGACTGAGTCCAAAGCGCTCACGTCGTCAGTGAGTGCATCGAACTTTGTGACTGGCAACTCCGGGACGCCGTCGACGCTCTGCCCGTCTCGGGTAGTTCCAACAAGCTCCAACTTCGTGCCAGCGAATGCTTGCAGCACTCCACGTCCAAGCATTCCTGTCGCGCCAAGAATTACGACCTTAGGCATGGTTTCTCCTTAGTTTGCTGAGTTCTAGAAGGGTTGCTTCTAATTTGTTTACTGTTCCCTGGGGAGAGAAGAGTGTGTCTAAAACATCTCGCTGAAGTCTAATTTGGGTTTCACGCTGGGTCTGGTCATTCTTAAGGATGTCCAGCGCAATTTCTAGGGTTTCAATTGGACTCGATGACCAGCGCAGACCTGACTCGTCCCCAAAGGCGGCGTAGAGGCCGTCTAGTTTGGTGCTGACCGTGGGCAGTCCGACTGCCATGTACTGAAGTACCTTGTGTGGAAATGCCGCGCTGGCGACCGTGGAGACGATCAGTGGATTTATAGCGACGTCTCCGAGCGTCATGTATCTCGGAAGTTCATGAAATGGAACGAATCCAGCGAAAACGACATTTTTCGACAGCCCATGGTTCTCTACGAGCTCCCTAAGCAGCGGTTCTTGTTCCCCGCCGCCAACTAGTAATAGTTTCAGGGATGGGTCCTGGGCGACACTCTCAGCGAACTTGACAAAAACTTCGTCTAGTCCGGAAAAGTAGAAGAAACTCCCCATGTACATAAGAACTTTGTCTTTTGGATTGATGCCCAATGAAGTTGATAACTTTTGGTCACGCGCTGTGGCTTTGAATATTCTTTGATCAAGGGGTGGGTAGTGCATGACAACTTTGTCCCGGAATTGCTCACCCATTAGTCCTATGACGTACTTGGTCATGGCTGGATTGTTGGTGCTCACTGCACTGGCCCATTTGAAGGTGAGTTTCTCAAATAGCGCGATCAGAGGATTCCATATGGATTCCCGGATCTTGCTAGAAACGTCTAGTGCACGCTGTAAAACGGGGACCCCAAACAGTTTGCCCAAGAGGGTAACCTGCAGCCCATAGGTTGGAACTGCAAAGTTCAAAATCACGTCAAAACCGCCGTGTTTGATCAGTTTCCAAAACAGCGGGATTGATGAAAAAATCGCCCAGATTCTGTCTATCTGAGGGATGCCAAATCTGTGGGGTGTTAGAAGCCTCAAACTTGCTGCCGGGTGGATTCTTCCATTGATCACTCGATCCCTAGGCTGATCAAGGTCCTTGCGTGTTGCTCCTTCGTCGAAGTCGACAAACGTGACGTCGTGGCCATTGAGCGCAAGAAGTTCTGGAAACTCATGAATCTCATAAACGATTTTTTTTGGATAACTAACTTCGTGAACAACTAGAAGCTTCATGCTTTCTGGCGAAGCTCCATGTCGTTGACAACGTATTCTGCAAAGCTAAAACACGAGGTCCAACCAGGTGACACGGCATTGAGAACGTGGGTTGAATTCTCATCTCCTTCAATAACGAAGTCCATCTCTAGCTTTGCTTCTCGCTTATCAAACAACTGTGCTCGAATACCGGGCTTTCCTGGGACAGTGAATTTTGAGACATCAATCTTGCTGGTTAGCTTGGCTGCTTGTCCCAGAAGGTGCTTCCTGGAGAGTTTTGGCAATTCAGTCTTCACGAGCGACCAAACGTCGTGATGCTTCGAGCCAATGAACCTTGGGTAATTTGCCAGAATTCCAAGGAGCTCGGAAGCCTTCAATCCCTCAAAGAATCCATATTGCTCTCTGGACAAAATAGGAATCGCTGTGGGTCCGACCTTGACATCACCGTGTGCGGTTTTAGTGAAGTGGACTCCTAGAAAGGGATTTCTTGGATCAGGGGTGGGGTAAATGTGGCGTTCCAAGGTGCCCTTGAGGGCAGGTGCATAGAAGTACAAACCGATGAACGGAATCATCGAGTAGCGCTCGCCGAAGCCAAGCTCCTTGGCCATAACATCAGAGTAAAGACCTGCTGCATTGACTAAGTGCCCAAATTCGAATGTATCCCCATTTTTTGTGGTGAGTGAGTGCGATTTGATCTTGGATACTTGCTGGTTGAAGTAGAAGTCGACTCCAGCCTTTCGCAGGTTGGACTCCAGTGCTAACGCGACAGCAGCGGGGTCTGCCACAGCGGTTCTAGGTGACCAAAGAGCCAGATCAATGGTTTCCGCAAGCGGTTCGAGGATTGCCAACCTATCAGGGTCAACCAGCTCCACGTCGACACCATTTGCTACGCCGCGACGATGCAACTCGCTTAGCACTGGAACATCTTCCTGGCGCTGGGCAACAACAACCTTGCCAGTTTCTAGAAGTGGAAGGCCGTTTTCGATACAGAAATTTCTCATTCTCTCGTTGCCGTCGCGAGTGAGTTTGGCCTTTAGGGACTCAGGGGAATAGTAGAAGCCCGCGTGAAGCACACCAGAGTTTCTTCCAGAAGCATGGAGCGCTACTGCCGGCTCTTTCTCTAGAACGGCAACGGTCGACGTTGGAAATCGACTCTTGAGTTCCTTGGCTATCGCGAGACCAACAACACCGCCACCAATAATCAGATAGTCAGCCTTACCAGTTTTCATTTACTAGTCTGCAATCCGATGAAGCGTGTATCCCTCGCCTGAGATGGACTCTAGAACCGGACCGGTAAAGGTCAAATCTCCAGTAACAAGAACGTACTTGCTACCCTCTGGCACCAAAGTTGCGTCGAGGGCAGAGCCAGCGCCGAAAAGATCATATCTAATGGTTGCTGAGTCAGCCCAAATCGCTACGTTTGTTGCCTCGAATCTCGAAGTGGCTGCAATCCAGGTTGCATCAACATCTGCCGAGGAAAGATTGGCTCTCAGGTATTGGCCAGCCCTGTCCTGCGCGTTTAGTTCGCCTCGGAACCCCTGGTACTGATCTTGGATCTGAAAACCAGTTCCAACCATCGTTACTGGCAACAGTCCGATGAGAACGTAGGCCGTGTACTTCGGGAAGAAGGCAAACACAATCAAAGAAGCAAAACCGAATAGTGCCGCCGCATTGAACACGTCTTGGTTTACAACTAAGCCAGCAAGGTTAGGTGCATCTGCGATTTGGATCGTCAGGGTTCCGAAGAAGCCCGAGAACGCAGGGGTAATGAAAATCAACATCAAGACCGCAAGCGGAAGTCGAATCCAAATCTTGATCTCCGAAGCGAACTTAGAGGTCAACGCTGCAAGGCCTGCCAATGGCACGACGATAAACAGGAAGTCGTAGTAGCGCTCTAGAACTCGGGTTGTGTGGTCATCTCCGCCGCCGGTAATCCAGCCGGTAAACATTACGACTTCGATTACCAAGCTGAAGAGCCAGATAAAAGCGAATAGGGAAAGCGCGGTCACCTTCGTCAATTCACGAGTGCGAATAAGTTCGATTACACCAATAGTCACTCCAAGAATGGTGACACCCATCAGTGCAGAGATCGTCAGAATGTGGATGTTTAGCTGGACGCCGAACAATGCGAACACACCGTTGATTGCGCTGGTTCCGACTGGCGAGGCATTAGCCGCAACTTCACCCGTCGGTGCCTTGGTGATTTCAGCGACCGTACCAGCGTTTAGGTACTGGCCGAAGAAGCTAAGTGCTTTTGGTCCAGCAACCAGGAATCCGATGATTACGCGTCCAAGAATCGCACCCAATGAAATAGCGCCTATTGCCTTGAACAGCGGGCCGAAACGGTATTTCGCGTTAGTTAGACCAAGGACTAAAAGAAAAATACCGATTGCGATTGCTGACAGCCAAGCGTGTGGCTTAACCAGCGAGGTAATTCCCACCAGCGCACCTGCAATGGCCCAATCTTTCCACGCATAGGTTTCGGCGGCTTTCAAAACGCTCGCGAACACAAGACTGAGGAAGAAGAAGTACATGCTCTCTGGCAAGAACATTGAGGTGTAAACGCTCAAAGGCGAAAGTCCTGCCACGACCGTAAAGGCAAAAGCAACCCAGTAGTTCAAGTACTTTTTGGCGATGATGAAGATTACGATCAGGAAGCCAATAAAGAAAATGAGGTTTAGTAGCTTGCCACACGTGTAAAAAGCATCGCCGCAAAGATTAGTTGACGAGTAAACCAGGTTGAACAAGTAGTTGGAGAAATCTCCCACTGGAGATGGGTCCCACGGTCCTACTTTGCGAGCATTGATTGAGTAAAGGTACTCATCACCCAAGATGGCTGGATTAACCATAGCAACCCTTGAGTAAACCCAAGCGGCAACAGCCAGCATTGAGCCGGCAAATGCCAGGTTCTTCCAGTCTTTTACTGCAGCAACTAGGTTTTTCAAACCAATCCCCGATTATCTCTTTTGTCTTGGAACCCTGGGTTCCGATTGAACGTCATAAGACAAGAATGAAAGTAGCAGCTGAACCCCGAGAATCAAGGCAACCGCGGAGAGAGTCACCTGACCGGCGGTAGTGGCACGACCGGCTTCAGAAGCCTCTAAGTACCTTGCAATACCAAACCATGCGCCAAATACAGTGAATCCAACGCCAAGAGGTAGTTCAATGCTTGCGACAGACCACTCGCGCAGGTAGTACTTGTAGAACACTCGCTTCCAAAGATTCACCGTGTGACGCCAAGGGAACTCAACTAAAACCTTGCTGATCTTTAGATTGCTCTTTTCTTCCCCGTAGACAGCCTCCATGGGAACGTCCACGACCACGGCGTTGGTGATGCTAAGTCTGAATAGCAGGTCAGATTCGAAGAAGTAGCTCTTACGAAGCTTGTCTAGGTGGATTGCACTAAGTGCTTTGCGGTGAATTGCAGTAAATCCGTTAGTTGGGTCGGTTATTGACCAATAGCCGGATGAAATTTTGGACCATAGAGAAAGGACTGCATTGCCAAAAATACGAACCTTAGGCATCGCAAAGAGGTTCTCTAGGCTGTCAAAGCGATTTCCCTTGGCGTAGTCCGCTTCGCCATTGACCACAGGCCTTGCAATGGTTTCAATGAGCCCTGGATCCATTTGTCCATCGCCATCAACCTTGACTATGACATCCATGCCATCGGCAAGAGCTGCGCGGTAGCCCGTAACCACTGCTCCGCCGACTCCCAAGTTCTCAGGATGGGTGATGACGGTAACACGCTTATCTTTGTTCTTCTTCTTGACAAGATCGCCTGATTTGTCTGGGCAGGCATCATCAATTACATAAATGCGCTCGACTTCTGGCCCGATTCCGGCCAGGACTTCAAGAATGTGATCTGTCACACGATAAGACGGAATTACGACTCCAAGACGCACAACAATCTCCCATGGCTTTCGTGACAACTAACTCTACCGAGCAGTTGAATCCAGACAAACCTATTGCAAACACTATTGTCCAGTTATTGCTGACCTAGGCTTATGACAATGAGCAAATTAAACGCGATGTCTTTGAGGTCTTTTGGGTCGGTAGTGCCTAAAAAGGTAGCAAGAAAGATCTATTTTCTTGCGGGTGCAAGAATGCTGTCGAATTTGCTGGACATCGCTGGTCTGGCAGGCATCGCACTCCTAGCCACCTCCTTTGGCGCATTCGCAGCTGGCGGTGGAGCCGTAGCCCCGATCAGCATCCCCATAATTGGGTCTATTGCAATCAATGAATCGCAGGCCGTTCTCGTTGCACTCGGGATCGCCGGAATCTTTATCGTCAAGTCAGCATTTTCCATCTGGCTCAACCTGACCACATCCCTTTTTGTCTCTTCGCTCGAGGCGGGCTTTTCCAAGACTCTGGCTGAGGATTACTTCGCTGGGGGCAGCGAAGGTGAAAGTGGTTTCGAAGACAATCTTTCGGAGTTTCAGAGTGTCTCACGCAACAGCACAGAGGCGTTGACTCTCTTTGTGAATTCCAGAGTTTCCGTAATGGCAGAGGCTTCACTACTTCTTGCCATGGTTTCTATTTTCCTACTTGTCAACCCGGTTGCAACCGTGGCCATGTTTGCCTACCTTTCTGCCGTTTTGTGGGCGCTCAGCAAGGTAGTAACTGGAAAGATTCGCAGAAATGGTGCCGCTCAACTCCAAGGACATGAGCTATCCCTTTCCACGAGCCGGGACCTTTTTGGTGTCCGCCGCGAAGTCCGAGCTAATGGGCTCATGGGCCCATGGATAGACCGCTACACCAAGGGAAGGGCTCAGTCCGCCACCAGTACTGCAGTGATCTACACCTTGAACAGCCTCCCTCGCTATGTAATTGAGACTTCGCTGATCCTTGGAATCTTCGCTTTTCTTGCAGGCATAGTTGTTTTCAGTGACTTGCCCTCCCAAGCTGTGACAATCGGTGTTTTTATGGCCGGTGGCCTTCGCCTGGTCGCTTCTCTGTTACCGCTCCAGGCTGCTATAAATTCGATGATCGATGGTGCTAATCGCGGAAAACCTGCCCTTGATCGTTTGAAAGTAATTGCTGCGCGCAATTCTGCCGTTCAGGAAGTTGAGCTTGATGTCGAGCACGGCAAGCCGCTTGGTCTTCGCCTAAATGACGTCACCTTTGGCTTCAACAAAGAAACCGCTGTTATTCAAAACATCAACTTCGAGGTAAAGGCTGGGGCCAAGGTCGCCATCGTGGGACCTTCTGGGGCTGGAAAGACCACTTGCTTTGAGATTGCTACCGGCTTTAGATTGCCAGACTCAGGTAAGGCTTCTATCGATGGCCACGACCCTCGTGTTCTTCTTGAGCATGGTCGAGGACTGATTGGCATTGTGCCTCAGCGTCCTCACTTAGTGTCAGGAACTTTGGCGGAGAACGTCTCACTGGACAGTGCTGACCAGACCGACTTGAAAAAGGTTGCCCAGGTATTGCAGATGGCCGGTTTAAACGCCTATGCAAACCCTGGTGCGCTTGAGATGAATGTTGAGCCAGATGCTGGACAGCTTTCCGGTGGCGAAATTCAGCGCTTGGGCATTGCCAGAGCTCTATACCGTGACCCCGGCATCTTGTTCTTGGATGAGGCAACCAGTGCACTTGATGCTGAGACTGAGGCTCAGATTTCGAAGGTGCTAGACCAGCTGCGCGGCAAGATGACTGTTGTCCTAATTGCACACAGGCTCTCAACTGTTATGAACTCAGACAAGATCATCTACCTGGATAAGGGTCGCGTCGTTGCCGAAGGAACCTTCTCAGAGCTTCAGAGCAAGGTCCCTGACTTCGCCAAGGCAGTTGAACTAATGGGTATTGCGAAGGGCTGATTAGCCCTTACGTGCAAGTCTTCTTAGCTTCTGCTCTGCTGGGTCTGGAACTGGAACCGCAGAGATTAGCTTCTTGGTGTATTCCTCTTGTGGGTTCTTGAGGATCTGGTCACGCTCACCAATCTCAACTAGCTTTCCGCGCTCCATAACCGCGATGCGGTGAGCCAGCATGTCCACAACCGCAAGGTCGTGAGAGATGAACAAGCAAGCGAACTTGAGTTCGTCCTGCAGCTCTAGCAATAGGTCAAGAAAACGTGCCTGTACCGATACGTCTAACGCGCTGGTTGGCTCGTCGGCGATCAATAGGTCTGGGCGGAGTGATAGTGCTCGCGCAATACCAACACGCTGACGCTGACCACCGGATAGCTCGTGTGGGTAGCGGTTGCGGTAGCTACGAGGTAGCTCAACAGAGTCAAGTAGGTCCTCAACCATCTTGTTGAGTTCTTCGCCCTTAGCCTTACCAGCTAGTAGCAATGGCTCGCCGATGCTCTCACCGATTGGAAGGCGTGGGTTTAGCGATGAACCTGGGTCCTGGAACACGATTCCAGTGTGCTGGCGAACCTCGCGTAGCTGACGCTGTGAGGCGCCAGAGATGTCTCTGCCAACTAGGTTGATGGAACCCTTAGAAATCGGCAGTAGGCCGATTGCAGCGCGTCCCACGGTGGTCTTACCGGAACCTGACTCACCAACAAGACCAAGGATTTCACCCGGGTAGATGTCGAAGGAAACTCCGCTAGCTGCGGTGAAGGCCGGAACACGGCCACGCTTTGGATAGGTGATCTCTACATCGCGAAGTGAGAGAACAGCCTCGGTCCTCTTTATCGGCAGCTCACGCTTTGCGGTGGAGCCCAACTTTGGCACCGAAGCAAGTAGTGCCTGGGTGTATGGGTGCTGAGGGTTGTTGAAGATCTGGTCTGAGGTCCCCTGCTCAACGGTGTAGCCATCCTTCATAACCAAGATGCGGTCTGCAAGGTCAGCAACTACACCCATGTCGTGGGTGATAAGGACAACGGCTGAGTTCAGCTTGTCCTTCAGGTTACGCATCAGGTCCAAGATCTCAGCCTGAACGGTTACGTCGAGGGCTGTGGTTGGCTCATCTGCGATTAGTAGCCCTGGGTCACAGGAAAGTGACTGAGCAATCATGGCGCGCTGACGCTGACCACCGGAAAGCTGGTGTGGGTACTTGTCGAAGCTCTTCTCAGGGCTTGGAATCTCAACCAGCGCTAGTAGCTCAATCGCACGCTTCTTCGCTTCCTTATTTGACATTGAGAAGTGATTCTTTAGCGCTTCAACAATCTGGAAACCAATGGTGTAGACTGGGTTTAGCGCGGTCATCGGCTCTTGGAAGATGTATGCAACTTCGCGACCACGGAACTTGCGAACCTGGTTGATTGGAACGCCAACCATCTCGTTGCCACGGACCTTTACCGAACCGGTGACACGAGCGTTAGATGCAAGAAGCGACATCAAGCCCATTTGAGACGAGCTCTTACCCGAGCCTGACTCACCTACGATGGCTAGCACCTCACCGGCTGCCACCTCGTAGTTCATGTCGATAGCGGCGGGATACCAGACGCCATCAACCCAAAACTCAACGTTGGATCCAGATACCTTTAGAACTGGCTCGTTACCCTGCGACATAGTTCGC
>JAIOXP010000030.1:0-12631 GCA_021741705.1 Rhodoluna sp.
CGTTCTCAGCTAGGCGGATTTGATGTCTTCCAGCCTCGGCAAGGGATAGGTCGGCTACTTTAAATTCAATGGCGATTTTTGATTTCAGCATTATCCAAGCATACCTTGGCAACTAACTTTTGATTAGGCCCAAAACCCTGGAAGTTAGCTCGTTACAGGCCGATTCGTCCTCAGATTCCACATTCAACCTAAGTAGCGGCTCGGTGTTGGAGCTTCGGACATTGAACCACCACCAGGGGCTCTGACCTGGCTTGGAGCTAATGGTGACACCGTCTAATTCGTCAATATCAAAGCCCTGAAACTCGCTCTTGATTTGGGCCATTTTGGCTCCAGCGTCAGAAACGGTCGAGTTGATCTCGCCGCTAGCAAAATAAGGATCAAACTTGGCTGCAAATTCCGAGAGCGGCAAATCCTGAGTACCAAACTCGCGCATCACGTGCATCGCCGCGAGCATGCCGCTGTCTGCACCAAAGAAATCTTTGAAGTAGTAGTGGGCGGAGTGCTCGCCACCAAAGATAGCTCCAGTTCTGGCCATCTCGTCCTTAATCAATGAATGCCCGACTCTTGTTCTGGTGGCTTTAGCCCCAGCCGCTTCGATAAATTCCTTCACGGCTCTTGAGGTAAGTAAGTTATGCAAGATGTGAATGTCGGCTTTTCCTTGAGCCTTGGCCCTGGCGATCTCGCTAACTGCAACAATGGCGGCGACCGCAGAAGGTGAAACTGCGTTTCCTTTTTCGTCAATCACAAAGCAGCGGTCGGCATCACCATCAAAAGCCAAACCGATGTCAGCTTTTTCTTGGGTAACTCTTTTTTGTAAGTCGACGAGGTTCTTGGGATCCAGCGGATTAGCTTCGTGATTTGGAAATGAGCCATCTAATTCAAAATACATGGGGATGATTTCAACCGGTAGCTCTGACAACCCAGCATCGGTTCCCAAAACAGATGGCACGGTAAGGCCACCCATTCCATTGGCTGAATCCACCACAACCTTCAAAGGACGAATTGCATCTAGTGAAACAAGATCCCGAAGGTTTGCTGCGTACTCGCCCATGATGTCGTGCTCGCTGGCGTAACCAGGCTCGGATACCTCTTTGACCCCCGAAGCTAGATACCTATTTGCACCTTCGAGGATTTCACTCAAGCCAGTTTCCATGGAGATACCAAGGGCACCAGCTCTTGAAAACTTTATGCCGTTATAAGTGGAGGGGTTATGGCTTGCGGTGAACATGGCGGATGCTGCCTCCAAATGTCCAGAGGCGAAGTAGCACTCATCGGTGGAGCACAAACCGATATTGATAACGTCTGCTCCCCTGGCGGTAGCGCCTTCTATAAAGGCATCAACAAAGCCGACTGAGCTATCACGCATGTCGTGCCCCACCACTACCGACTTACCGGCTAGATCAAGCACATCGACAAATGAGGCAGCGATAGCTGCGACTTTTTCTGGGGTGATTTCAGTGCCGACTAATCCACGGATGTCGTATTTTTTGAAAATTGCATCAACTGTGCTCACTGTCCCAATAATACAATGGGGCCATGGCTAAACCCTCAAAATCACGTAACGCCCATAGGGATCGCCATGGCCGCGGTATGAGAAGACCGATACTCAGCAAGTTATTCAAATTTGGCCAAACCAGATCTCACAGTTTTGAGCAGTATGTGAACACCGCTATGGAGTATCTAAAAGGTATTTGGGCTGAGGACTTAGAAGGTCTCACCTGGTCAGTTCGATCTGAACCCACGGCTGCTGAGAGCCAAAGTGATATTCCAAGATGGAAAGTTAATCGCGAAGGTAATCACATCACGATTTATCGAATTCCAACTGAGAGATTTGGTTCTCACTCAAGGAAGTCAATGCTGGAAGAAAGACTAAAAGTTGAGCAGCAAGTATTTGAGGCGATTGCCGACTTACTTGATATTGACCCTTGGGATCTACTTCCCGATTACTACAACCGTTAGCGAAAACGCACCTGAACTGAGTTGCCAAGATTCGTTGGCTGGTAAAGTGCTAACGAAGAAATTTGGCCATTGAGTAGCAGTGCAACAGAAGCAAAGACTCCAGAGTCGCTAGAAACAGAAGCTGCTCCGGTTATTCCTAGCAAGCTAGAGCCCTGAGCGGGAACTGAGACAACTGTTGCAAGTCCGGTTTCCAAGCTCGTAACGGTTGCACTCCTTGCCTCATTGATCGGGTTTGCAAACACCAGATACGAAGCACCATCCGGCGGAATTACCGCAGAGGTCATAATCGCTCGAGCTTCTGTGAGCGGTTCTGCTGCTCCTAGCCAAGTGAAGTCGATTCGTGGAGTTCCGGCATCGTTACCAATTGCTGCCTTGGCTGTTGCGAAAACAGGTTGGTCTGAAGTGACAAACACCGAGTAGTTACCATCTAGCAGGTCGGTAATTGGAAAATCCCTCACGGTTCCAGGCTCTACCGTTCCGGTAAACACCGCTCCAAAAACCTCGGCGCTGGTTGAAACAATCTGGATTGTTACCTCTGCACCAGTTGGAGCAAAGACTCGGACTGAGTGTCCCGCATCGGCAATACCTTCTGTCACAGCAACTTGATTAATCGCTTCAGTCCCGCGCACCACAAAACCAGGAATTACCGATTCCAGCTGGGGCGCAAGAGATGGATAGACAAGATCCACACCCAAAGACTCGGTTCCATTCATAACTCGGTGTTGAATCCAGGCCGCTAGCTTGGCGCCCGATGTCTGGACCTGAACAGCCAAGGTCGAAACCGTTGGGGCAAAGCTTGCAATAGATAGCACCGTGGTGGAATTTGCCAACACTGATATCCCTGAAAGGCCAGCAACTTCTATCTCGCCTAGATCGGAGTAAATAGTTAGATCAGCAGTTGCGTCATTTGGGGTTGGGTTAGTCAAAATCAATAGCGCTTCACGACCGGCAGCTGTTGAGCCACCAACAAGCCAAATGTCGCCACTTGGCTGCTGGCAGCTAGCTGCTGCCAGTCCTCGCATGGATTCAATTGCAACAAGCTGAGTGGTGCTGCCAGTTACCACCATGGATCCTTGTGGCGACCCAACACTCGCTCCGGTGTTTCTAAGTTCGGTGGAGTTTGTGATTTCACCAGCAAGATAAATTCTGCCGGAGCCAAGGGAAGTCACCAGAGGGTCTTGGATGGCAATTGATTTAACTTCGAGTGCTCCGGTTCCCTCGGCGCTGTAGCGAAGGGTTGTTGAACCAGTTCGCTCAAAAACTCCAAGGTCTGTTCCACTAGCACCACCGGTAACAAAAAGTGGGCCTGGGCAAACCAAACTCTGGTCGGCAGGTTTGACATCAAAACTGCCGCTTGCCGAACCTAGGTCAACTGAAAGCCCTACCGGTGGAGCGAACACCAAAGCGCCTGCCAATAGAAGTGATGTTGCTACGAAGGCAATTGCACGAGTAATCATCAGCTTGCCTCCTCGGAGTCAATGAAAATATCGCTGTCTTTGGTTTTGCGCTTTTTCTTGGTTCTTGTAGGAATTGCAAACCAAGCGAACAAGGCAAGTACGGCGAGTTGTCCAAGTTTTACCAAACCAAAATCAAGCGGGGTAGCTTGGAGTCCCGCAGGAATGTTCTCCACTTTCCACAATTGGCCATAGTCGGTTATCCCAATAGATTCGAGCTCCCTTGTGGAATCAAGAGCGAGCTGAAGATTTCTATCAACTGGTTTCACAAGAATGTATCCAATGCCAAACTTTTCAAGAGTTGGATAGATCTCTGCTCCGTTGGCAGAGGCCAGGTTAGCTACAAGTTGCCCTAGCTCTTGGTACTCAGGGTTTACTTCTGGGTTCGTGTTGCTGGAAATTTTGTAACCACTTGAGATGTGGTTTAGCTTTACTCCCGCTCCAGTGAAAACTTGAGCAACTAAACCACCTTCACTGGTTGACTCCAGCTGCAGGGTTCTCCAATAACTTCCAGAACTTACATCGGCTTGAATAATTGAAGGCACTATTTGCCCATAGGAGTAAGTCACTTGAGGGGTAACTGTGACCAATTGAAAAGCTGCTGGAAGTAATCCAAGGAGGGCAACGGAGGCAAGCGCGCTAACTCGAAGCACAAAGGAAGTGTCTGCAACATGAGCCACCAGAAGAGTAAGCGCCAAGCCAAATAGACCAAGCAAAGAAGTGGCGTCTATTCCAAGGCTTGAGCCGTTTCCTAAATCAAAATCAATTCCAACTACCAGCCAACTGGTTGCAAGAGCCAGCAGGGCAATACCCCATAGCGGCAGGGTGTTTCGAAGCTTGGGAGCCAGCAGGGCTATTAGGGCAAAAATCAGGGTTGGGACAGTAATCAGCAGTCCCCAGCTAAGCGCATCAAACCCAAAGCCAAAAAAGGCAAGCTTCCAATTGGCTTCCAATCCATCCGGCACGCTCAATCCAGGATCAAGTAGCAGGCTCAGCCAGTTACCCGAAGCGATGCGCTCGATTATTAGCGGCAAGAACCAGGCAATAGCTAGCAAGGTGGTAGAAAGCAGTGGCACAATCTTGCTTGGTCGAACTACCGCAGTGATCGCCACCAGAACTAGCAATACCGCGCCTAGAACCGGTGAGCTGGCGGCAATCATGGCCAGCAAGATGGCAGCTATCCCAACGTGAGTTCTCGGGAAACGAGTGGAGTCCTTGTGACCAATTCTTGCAACGCGAGCCAGCGAATATAAAAGCCAAGGTAGCAAAGCAATTGCAAGTAGCTGCGAGAACTTGGCTTGTGAAACTGCCACCGTAAGCGCTGGCCACAAAGCAAAGCTCAGTGATGAAACTATCCGAACCAAATTGTTTGAGGCAACCAATTCGGAAAGCTTGAATGCACCCGCGAATGCAATTGGAGTGGCGAGGAACATAAACAAGGTCACAGAAAGTGTTGGTAGGAAAAACAGTGGTGAGCTAAGTAGCGTTAGCGCCCAAACCCAAGGATCTGCTGCCCCGACAAAACCCAAACCAATTGAATGCGAGGTAGCTCCAGCCTGGCCAAATATTTCTAACCAGTTAGAAGAAAGTGGCAACACACCTGATCCGGAAACAGCCACATTCGTTGGAATCCAAGGAAGGTTTAGCGCTAGTAATCCAAGCGCCCACCAAATCGCACCAGAGGAAATAAAGCCGAAGTTAGGTGTAACTTGCAACAGTTCGGTTTCACCCATGGCGTGAGTGGCAAGAAGTCTGGTTGAGTCTTCCTCATCTTTGGCTTTTTTCTTATCGTTTCTAACTTCTTCCCTAGTTGCCCGCAAACCAGAAAGCATTCCGATTTTTGCTGTGGTGGTTTGAGCAATTTTTGATCTAGACGCAAGCACGCTACCCAAGTTGGTAAAGACCAAAAACGAAGCACCAAGCTCTGGGCCAATTGCATGAGCTTTTGATCTGAAGCCCAAAACCAAGGAGTTGGCTACCGCCACAGGAAGTAAAAACAGCCAACCCAAAATAAACAGTGTTGGGTTTGCAAAACTAAGAGCAAGGTGCAGCTCTGCTTGCCTAATTGCAGTCGCGGGTTTGGTGCCCAGCCAGCGAAGCGGTCTGGCTCCTTGCATCGAAAGCATCTTGTGCGAAACCTTGGCATTTGGTGCAACCGCCACTCTCGAGCCTTGCAGCCTGGCTCGAATAGAAAAGTCAACATCTGCCGCATAAACCGGTGCCTTGGCATCGAAGCCGCCAAGGGCTCGGTAAACATCCATGTTGATTAGTGCCCCGGCCGTTCCAACCGCCATCACGTCCTCGGAGTTATCGTGCTGGCCCTGGTCGAATTCTCCGCGAACTCGACTGAAGAGTTTCCCGCCTCGGGTAAGGCTAAGTCCAAGCTGCCTGATGATTCTGTGGTTGTCCCAATCAACTTGTTTTGGTCCGACAATTGCAAGCGATGGGCTTAGCTCAACTTCACGAAGTAGGTTTTCCAAAGCTTTAGAGTCAGGAGCGCTGTCATCATGCAGAATCCACAAGAACTCTTCTGGAGCTAAGTGCCGGACGGCGGCTTCAATGGCAGTAGCAAATCTGGTTTTGGAATCAAGCTTTAGAACTTCATAGCCTTGGCTTGAAGCAGGAGCTTGTTTTGAGGTGTCCACAATCAAAACTCTTGAGGGAGCTACAGATTGGTTTTTGAGATCTGCTAGAACTCGTTCTAGAAACTGAGGTTGATCGTGAGCTAAAACTATTGCACAAACGTCAGCTGTCATGAATTAGCTTTCAGCGCAAAGCGCGAGCTAGGCACGCTTTTTTAGTTTGCGTCTTTCTCTCTCAGAAAGACCGCCCCAAATACCAAATCTTTCATCGTTAGAAAGTGCATACTCGAGGCACTGTGCCTTTACATCGCAACCGGTGCAAATTCTTTTTGCATCTCTGGTGGATCCTCCCTTTTCAGGAAAGAATGCCTCTGGGTCAGTCTGTGCACAAAGTGCATCTGCTTGCCAAGAAAGTGGGTCTTGTTCGAAGTCTGTGTAGGCACCTGAGACACCTAGAAGAAGAGGGTCGATAAACCAGTTATCGGGAACCTGTCCGCGATTTTCCATCTAGTGCTGTTCCGTTCTCTAAGCTGCCGGTCGGTGAAAGCTGGCAAGTACTTTCACTGGTGTAATTACACCGCTGTTATTGGTGTCTTGTCAAGTTGAATTCCACAGGTTTGCTGGCCTGTCTGGGCCATTCGGGGCAAGTATCCTTGGAGCATGAGCGTTCTGGTCACTGGCGGTGCAGGCTATATCGGGTCCCACGTGGCCCGATTGCTAACTGAGACAGGCACCGAAGTGATTGTGGTCGATGACCTCTCTACCGGCATAGAATCAAGGGTTTCAGGCCTAACTAGCTCCCGAATAGACCTTGCTGAACCTTCCGCGGTGGCTTCCTTGGATGCTCTGATGCGAGAGCGCAGCGTGGATTCTGTGATCCATCTAGCTGCTCTGAAGCGAGTTGGCGACTCTGTAGAAAATCCCGAGAAATATTTCAATAAGAACCTTGGAGGCCAGGCAAACCTACTTCTGGCTATGAAAGGTGCTGGAGTAAAGAAGCTGGTTTTTTCATCCAGCGCAGCAGCCTACGGTATTCCAGATGTTGACCTAGTTTCAGAAGAAGAAGCTGCTTCTCCTATAAACCCTTACGGCCAAACAAAACTAATTGGTGAGTGGATGGCCGCAAACGCCGAAACCGCCTGGGGTCTTAGACACGTAAACCTTCGCTACTTCAATGCCGCAGGCGCAGGCTGGGACGACTTAGCAGACACTCAAGTCCTAAATCTGATTCCGATTGTCTTTGAGGCGATAAAGAATAAGTCCAAGCCAAAGGTCTATGGCTCGGACTACACCACTCCTGACGGAAGTTGCATCCGCGACTACGTACATGTTCTTGATTTAGCGCACGCTCACATCAAAGCCCTCGATTATCTAGAACAAGACAAGCGCGAATTCAATACCTTCAACGTTGGAACAGGACATGGATCTAGCGTCATTGAGGTTCTAAAGCAGATTCGAGAAACGACAGCAATTGATTTCGAGTATGAAGTTGTCCCAAGAAGGTCCGGAGATCCAGCAAGGTTAATTGCTGATGCTTCCAGAATTGAGAAAGTAATGGGCTGGAAGGCCAAGAACTCTTTGGTTGAGATAATCGATAGCGCCTGGAAGGCGCTTAGCTAGTCTCCTAAAACAACAAACACTGTTCCGCTGCCACTCAGGCTCAGCTTCTTAGCCCCGGAGGCCAAGACCACCTCGGATTTAGTCAGCACTTCGCGCTCGTCCAGGCTGGTGCTCACTGCCACCTCACCCGAGGTGCAAACCACCATGGCGCTAGCTGGTAGGTCTAGATCGGCAAGTAAGTTCTTTCCCGAAACTTCAGCCCGGTAGACGCGAAACTCTGAGCAGTCCACCGGATACTCAATCAAGCCTTCCGCTAGCTTCCTAGGTCTAAGTCTTGGCTCCACAAGTTCGGTGAAATCCGCAATATCTAGAACGTCAGCAACATCCACGTGCTTGGAAGTTAACCCTGCGCGCACCACGTTGTCAGACGAAGCCATCACCTCAAGCCCAAGTCCAGATAGGTAGGCATGCAAGTTACCAGCCGGTAAGTAAATAGCTTCGCCTGGCTCTAGAGCAACTTCGTTAAGCATCAAGGCAACTAGCGCCCCGGTGTCACCTGGGAATTGCTTAAGTAGTGTCGCAACTAGCTCCCTGTCTTTCGCGGCAACTGGATTGGATTGGGGGCTGGGTACTGCCTCAGTGAATCTTTTGGCAAGATCCGAGTTTTCAATCAGTGATTCAAAGATTTTTTCTAGCGGGTCTTCGGCTATTAGGTCTTTTGCCAGAGAGGCAAACTCAGGTTCAGATTTACCAAACTCGGTAAAGACCGTTACTAGCTCTGTCCGCGGACGAAAGCCACAAAGTGCTCGAAAACTTGTGAGGGCAATAAGTGCTTCTGGCTTATGAGAAGCATCTTTGTAGTTTCTTTTTGGATCACTTATTGGAATTGCCTGTGACTGTTCTAAATCAAATCCAGCTTTCGCCTGATCTAAGTTTGGGTGGACCTGAATTGATAGGGCTATCTCGGCAGAAAGAAACTTGACGAGAAATTTAAGACGCTTGCCAAGGCTTTCCGACAGGCTTTGGTTTTCTGCCAAACTCTTGCTCTCGCCGAGTGGGTGGGTGCCAAACCAGATTTCAGCAATCGGCTCGCTGGATTTTGCCAGTCCAAAGAAATCAGGAACTAGCTCTTTTGATCCCCAGGCATAATTCTTGGTTGCTCCAGAGATTCGACTAAGCATTAGCTAGATCCTGTTCCATAAAGCTAAGTTACCGTTTAGGTGAAACCGGAGCTACAGCAGGTTCTAAGAGAGCCTTAGAACCTGACCAATCCTGAGGAAGTTGGCATTGGTAATTCCATTTAGGTCCATCAGATTTCTTGATGTGGTGCCAAAGCGGGAAGCAATGCCGCTCAGGGTGTCTCCGGGAACAACCTTGTAACTGTTTGTTGGAGCAGAGGTTGAGGCGGGAGCTGTAGTCCCACTGCCGGCCACGATTGTAAGTACTTGACCAATTCTGATGCGATTGGCGTTGGTTAGGGCGTTCAGGCTCATCAAGTTCTTTGCTGTAGTGCCAAACCTAGAAGCAATGCCACTCAAAGTGTCCCTCGCGACAACCGTGTATGTGGTTGTTGGTGTTGGAGCAGGGGTGCCAGAAGAAAGCCTTAAAACCTGACCGGCGCGGATCAGGTTTGGATTAGCAATTCCATTAATGCTCATCAAATTTCTTGATGTGGTGCCAAAGCGAGATGCGATTCCGCTAAGTGAATCCCCACGAACGACTGTGTATGCGGAGGCTGGTGCTGATGGGGTCGGAGATGGGGAGGGGGATGTCGATGGCGTTGGGCTCGGGGTGGGTGTAGTTGAAGGGGTGGGTGTAGTTGAAGGGGTGGGTGTAGTTGAAGGGGTGGGTGAAGTTGAAGGGGTGGGTGAAGTTGACGGGGTGGGTGTTGGAGCCGTTACAGTTTTGAGTTTGCCGTTTTCAACAACAAATCGTCCGACCAGAGCTGACATTGCTTCGCCAGCGACTAGGGCACTCACCTGAGAACCAGTCATTGCTACAGCGTTGGCGCAGTTCAATCCCCAAGCTGCCACCTCATCACAGTTAGCAAAGGCTAGCCTTTGGCTGTTGTGTATAAAGAAGTAGCTTCCGTCAACGGCATTTCTAGCAAGAGCGCTCATGTCACTGACTGTGGTGTAACGGTCTAGGTGAGCATTTGAAACAGTTCCAACTGGACCTAACGGCGCCAGGGAGGTAAGTAGCTCTGGTGTTGGGATTCGGAACTTGGTCTCATTGACGATCATGAATACGTCAGCAGCGCCACCCTTTAGAAGGAAGCTACCGCCAATAGTCGAGCCGAACCAGTCGGTGTAATCGCGGAAGAAGTTTCGGTTTCCGTATGCGCTACAAACATCTCCAACCCCATAGAGGTTTCCCAGAGCGGTTTGGTTAGGCACGTAAGGGGTGTAGTAATACAAAGCGGCGGTTGCCTTGTTTTCCAAGACAAATGACTGCGCACCACAACCAGGATTATTG
The DNA here is from genome assembly GCA_021741705.1 of Rhodoluna sp. Taxonomy (GTDB): domain Bacteria; phylum Actinomycetota; class Actinomycetes; order Actinomycetales; family Microbacteriaceae; genus Rhodoluna. Next base: position 10,031 of record JAIOXP010000030.1, read on the forward strand.
GCCTGGTAGGGGCGACTGATGGTGGCACCTGTTCTTAGCCAGGTGAAAGAACCTGCTGGGTTGCTATACCACTGCAATTGTCCAGCACCTTTGTAAAGCTGCCAGAAAAATCCTGCGGATGCCACGCTACAACCAGCAGGTGTGTCCGGGCAGTCCATTCCAAGTGCAAACTCGTAAGCACGAGCGCTCGGGTTAGTTGAAGTTACAAGCCCCTGCTCTTTTTGCAACTTAACTAAAAGCACCTTGGGGCTAATTCCACACGCGATTGAAACGTCATAAATAATTTCAGCAGCGCTGACATTTGTCTTTGCAGGAAGTGATGCACATCTTCCGGCCGTTCCAGTTACAGCTGGAGTGCTAAGACGGTAATCCTTGAGGCAACCAGGTCCTGTTGGATCTGCTCGACAGGCAGCAACTTTTCCATTTAGAAATCTTTGGATGTCAACGGCAGCCATGGTTCCCGAAGTGTAAAAAGCACTGTCGCTGATGATCTGTCCGGGGTTAAACCAGGCAGCATTAGCAGCTTCTGCTGGAGTGTTCTCTGCCTCAAGTGCGACAATGCCCACTGCCGAGATTGCGGCAATAAGTAACATGGACCAGAATTTTCCTACTGTCTTAATCATTAGGGAATAATCACCTCAAATTTTTGTGATTCACCGATGTGGTTGTCGGATTTGTAACTAACGGTGAGCATCAACGACCCTTTAGGGATGCCTGAAAAACTGACGTTAAATGGGAAACACTGGGTTGAGGTGACGTTGCGCTCGGCTTTCACCGTTGCAATAGCTGTGGCAGTTTCCCCTTGGTAATAGCTAAGAGTGCAACTTCCACCATCTTCTGCAAAATTGCTAACCTCGGAAACCACGTTCAGTTCCCCAGCAGAGGTGTCTGTGTAAATAATGTTCAAGACCGCAGCTGCCATCGTTGGAGAAACTGAAGGAGAGGGAGAGTTGGTAGGTGAAGGGGCTTCCCCTTGGTTTTCTTCGCCTGGCGCAACGCTAGCGGAGGCATTCGGATCGATTAGCTCATCGGTTGGGGTGCCAGAGTTTGGGTAAAAGAGGGTACAGCCAGCAAGCACTAGGGCTGTAGCCAAGCCAAGCGCGACAATAAAGGTTCTTTTCATAACGCACTCCTCACGCACCTTCAAGCCTAGGTTGAACTTTCAATAATGGCAATGCAAAACGCAAATGGAACCGATATTGAGCAAAAAGCAACACTGTTACGAAATCGCGGAAAATCCCCAGAATGTAGCTGGTCAAAGAGCGATTTTTGCAGAATTAGACAAGGAAATTACCATTGTCAGGAATTTGCCAGCTTCAAATCAATCAATTTTGTTGCGCAAAGTATTGCGGTCGTGAATTTGTGATTTAGCTGTTCTTGATTTGATTTTGCAGCTGAGTGTTTTTCTCCGCAACTAGATCAGCAAGTGAGACTCCATAGTCAACAAGTTTTTGTTCCAATGACTTATCGCTGGTAGACAAAATTCTGGCGGCAAGTATTCCGGCGTTCTTGGCTCCACCTATAGAAACTGTTGCAACTGGAATTCCAGCTGGCATTTGAACTATCGAAAGCAACGAGTCCATGCCATCAAGTTTGCCTAGTGGAACCGGAACACCAACAACGGGAAGTGTTGTTACAGAAGCAAGCATCCCGGGAAGATGTGCGGCGCCTCCGGCGCCAGCGATGATTACCTTAATGCCTCGTGAGGCAGCAGTTTTTCCCCACTCAATCATTCGCTCCGGAGTGCGATGAGCTGAGAGGACTTCAACCTCGTATTCGATTCCAAAATCCTTCAACGCTTGAGCGGCGTCGGACATGACTGACCAGTCCGAGTCGGAACCCATCACAACTGCTACAAGTGGATTAGTAATTGGAACTCCCGTCGATTCACCTAACAATCAAATATTAGTTGTTTAGTTGGTTCCTGGCGGCCTCGGCTGTCCGAAGACAAGTGTCGGCATCGTCACCAACTACGGTGATGTGCCCCAGCTTTCTTCCAAGCCTTGGAGCTTTTCCGTAGAAGTGGATATTTACCTCTGGGAATAAAGAGATGACTTTGTCACGGTTAGCCATAAGATCCTGGGAGTTAGAGACCCCAAGAAGATTTGCCATGACCGCTGCAGGTCTTATCGGATCTGTTTTACCGAGTGGAAGATTTAACACGGCTCTAAGGTGCTGCTCAAATTGTGAAGTGACTGATCCCTCGATTGTGAAGTGGCCTGAATTGTGTGGTCGCATTGCCAATTCATTCACCAGTAGTTCACCGTCGGTAGTTTCAAACATTTCAACTGCTAGGTTTCCTGTTACCCCGAGAGATTCTGAAATCAACCGTGCTATTTTGACTGCCTCCGTGGACATCTCGGCACTGATGTTTGGAGCTGGCGACAACACTTCGGAGCACACTCCATTTTTTTGTCTTGTCTCCACAACCAGCCAGCTCACAAAATCACCAGCTGGATTTCTGGCACTTAGCTGAGCAAGTTCTCTTTTGAATGACACTTTTTGCTCCACCAGTAACGATCCACCCAACGAAGCGAGCATGGGATGTGCCAGCCAGTCTGAGACTTGTTCCGAAGAACTAACCACTCGAACACCCTTACC
>JAIOXP010000031.1:0-12545 GCA_021741705.1 Rhodoluna sp.
AAACAATCAGGAACAATACCCACGCGGCAGCACTCAGTTCACCGGTAACCGCGCCCCACCCAATGAGAACTGGCATTGCTCCTGCAGCACCACCCCAGACGATGTTTTGTGGGGTGCGACGCTTCAGTAGCAATGTGTAAACAAAAACATAAAAAAGTATCGCGGCCAGCGAAAGTGCTGCGGCCAGTGGATTAACTATGACCGCGAGCCAGACCACAGAGAGAACGCCGAGAGCCCATGCGAACAGATATGCCTCTTTTGGAGACAGGTCTCCAGTGACTAGAGGACGGCCTTTTGTTCGACCCATAATCTTGTCGATGTCGCGATCAATGTAGCAATTAAAGGAGTTTGCACTTCCCGCACTCAACGCTCCACCAAACACCGTGGCAATCACGAGCCAGGGGTCTGGAATGCCACGTTGGGCAAGAATCATTGTCGGAACCGTGGCGATTAGAAGAAGTTCAATAACCCTCGGTTTAGTGAGGTCAAAATAGGCCTTGGCTTTGCGCCAGAAACCAAGCTTGACAGGCAAGGTTTCTAAGGTTTGAGAGCTCATGATTTGATTTAAGTCTAAGCGACCAACTTGTAGCCCTGCGCAACCAAGAGTCTGCTGGCTATATGTGTAAGGTAAATCGTAAGGTCGTGGAAAACCTCAACTTTTATCCCAAGGGTAAAGCTTGTTTGGTGGACATTCCGCGCAAAGTCTGGTTTGACACGTGAACAGGTAGGTTATGAGCAATCTTGAGTGGTCAAAGCTAGACCAAGAAGCGGTTGATACTGCCAGAGTTCTAGCTGCTGACGCAGTTGAAAAAGTCGGTAATGGCCACCCAGGTACAGCAATTTCTTTAGCTCCGGTAGCCCATCTTCTGTTCCAGAAAGTTCTCAGGCATGACCCAGCAAACCCGGATTGGGTTGGCAGGGACCGCTTTATTCTCAGTGTTGGGCATTCTTCTCTAACCCTTTACAACCAGCTGTACCTCACTGGTTACGGACTTGAGCTATCAGATTTGCAGGCACTTCGAACATGGGATTCACTTACTCCTGGACACCCTGAGTACGGTCACACCAAGGGCGTTGAAATAACAACTGGACCACTGGGTCAAGGTCTTGCTTCCGCAGTTGGCTTTGCCTACGCATCAAGGTTCGAAAGAGGCCTCTTTGACCCATCGGCACCTGCTGGAACTAGCCCTTTTGATCACTACATCTTCTGCATCGCTGGCGATGGTGACATGCAAGAAGGTGTCACGTCCGAAGCGTCGTCGCTTGCCGGCCACCAGAAGCTTGGCAATCTAGTTGTCTTGTATGACTCGAACCAGATATCAATTGAAGATGACACCAAAATTGCGTTCACTGAAGATCTTGAGAAGCGTTATGAGTCATACGGTTGGCACGTCCAGGTTGTCAATTGGAAAAAATCTGGCGAATACGTTGAAGATATGCAGGAGCTTTACTCGGCAATCCAGAAAGCTAAAGCCGAAACCGACAAGCCATCGCTAATAACTATTCGAACCATTATTGGATGGCCAGCACCAACTAAGCAGAACACTGGCAAGGTTCACGGCTCTGCCTTAGGGTCTGAGGAGCTTGCGGGCCTAAAGTCTGTTCTTGGCTTCGATCCGGAAATGAACTTTCAGGTATCCGACGCCGTCCTTAGCTACACCAGAGGGTTCAGGGAGCGTAGCAAAGATATTCTTACGAAGTGGGAGAAAGACTTCCAGGCCTGGAGGAAATCACATCCTGAAAATGCCGCACTGTTCGATCGCCTAGAAAATGGTGAGCTTCCAGATCTTGATTCTGTTCTACCTGTTTTTGATGCGGGTACTGATGTTTCGACTCGCGCAGCTTCTGGAAAAGTCCTCAATGCCATCGCCAAGATTATGCCAGAGCTATGGGGTGGCTCGGCAGACCTAGCTGAATCAAACAACACAACAATTGCCGGCGCTAATTCTTTTGTGCCACAGATTCACTCAACGCACGAGTTCACGGGTGACAATTACGGACGAGTGATGCACTTTGGCATCAGAGAGCACGCCATGGGATCGATCTTGAATGGAATCTCTCTTCACGGTAAAACACGCTCTTACGGTGGAACATTTTTGATTTTCAGTGATTACATGAGACCGGCTGTTCGTTTGGCTGCTTTGATGAAGGTCCCTTCAATCTTCGTCTGGACTCATGACTCGATCGCCCTAGGTGAAGATGGTCCTACCCATCAGCCAATTGAACAGCTAGCCACCCTAAGGGCGATTCCTGGCCTGGACATCGTAAGGCCTGCAGATGCCAATGAAGTTAGCGTCGCTTGGAAGAATATCCTTTCGAGAAGGGTTGGTCCCGCTGGAATCGCCCTCACGAGGCAGAACATTCCAGTGCTTGATCGAAGTGCGGCTGATTCAACTGGTCAGATTCTCTCTTCCGCAAGCAATGTTGAGTTTGGTGGCTATGTTTTAGTTGACGCGTCAGATAAGAAACCACAGCTCATCCTCATCGCAACAGGCTCTGAGGTTCAACTGGCTATAGCTGCCAGGCTTGAGCTGGAGCAAAGCGGAATTAAAACTCGTGTTGTTTCGATGCCGTGCGTTGAGTGGTTCGAGGAGCAATCCGATTCCTATCGCGAGAGCGTTCTTCCAGCCAGTGTCCAGGCGAGAGTATCGGTGGAGGCAGGATTAGCACTTGGTTGGTCAAAGTATGTTCCACAAGGCGATTCCGTGTCTATTGAGCACTACGGCGCCTCTGCTGACTACAAGACGCTGTTCACAAAGTTTGGCATTACTACCGAGGCTGTTGTAGCCAAGGCTAAAGCTGTGCTGGGAAGAAGCAAATGAGCTCACCACTGCATGAATTAGACAAAGCTGGCGTGAGCATCTGGCTAGATGATCTATCAAGAGATCGGATTCGATCAGGCTCACTCGCAGAGCTCATAGCTTCTCGAGCAGTTTCTGGGGTAACAACGAACCCAACAATCTTTGCCGGTGCCTTCTCGAAAGGTGATGCATATGCTACTCAGCTTGCTGAGCTCTCCGCTAGGGGCGCATCAGCATCAGAGGCTGTTTTCGAAGCGACCACTCAGGATGTTCGCATGGCGTGCGATGTTTTTGCTGATGTATACAAATCGACCAATGGAGTTGATGGACGAGTATCAATAGAGGTGGAACCAGGTATTGCGATGGACTCCGCTAAGACGGTGGCGCAGGCTAAAGAGCTTTTCAAAGCCGTAGACCGTGGAAATGTCATGATCAAGATTCCGGCAACGATTCCAGGTCTTAGTGCAATCACTGAGGTACTAGCTGCCGGTATATCTGTCAACGTCACGCTTATTTTCTCACTCCAGCGCTACGCACTCGTTATAAAGGCGTTCAAGGATGGTATCAAGAAGGCGAAACAGAACGGACACGAATTATCCAAGATTCATTCAGTCGCATCATTCTTTGTCTCTCGCGTTGACACTGAAATCAATAAGAGGCTTGAAGCTATTGGTACCAAGCAAGCACTTGACTTGAAATCAAAGGCAGCTCTTGCGAACGCGAGATTGGCCTATGAGCTTTTCGAAACAGAATTTGAAACGTCTGAATGGAAAGACTTCCAGAATGCCGGAGCTAACAAGCAGCGCCCACTCATGGCTTCTACCGGAGTCAAGGACACTTCATTACCGGACACTTTGTATGTGACTGAGTTGATTGCCCCAGAGCTTGTAAACACTATGCCTGAGGCCACAATGGAGGCAGTATATGATCACGGTGTCATCTCCCTCGACACCATCACTGGAGAGTACGCGAACTCCAGAGCGGTTCTCGCCGAACTCAGTGATCTGGGTATCTCATACGACGAGGTTGTCGATTTGCTGGAGTCAGAAGGAGTCGAAAAGTTTGTTGCCTCTTGGAATGACCTTATAGACACCGTATCGAAGGCGCTGCAAGGTAACTAATGAATTTTGAAGTCGGAACAAGGGGTGCGTCAGCGGCAGCGGTTGAACTCTTTGTACCGGAACTAGTGCGCGAGAAAATCGCCAGCAGAATCTTCGCCAAGGACCACACCGTCTGGGGCACCGATGCCGAGGCCGAATCTTCTATTCGTCTTGGCTGGGTGGATGCTGCAAGGCAGTCCCTAGAGCTACTGCCCGAGCTAAGCGCCCTCAGAATAGAACACCAAGGAAAAGGGCTCCCTAGAGTCGTGCTCTGTGGAATGGGCGGTTCCTCACTAGCACCAGAGGTCATTGCAGCAACTGCTGGTGTTAAGTTGGTTGTTTTGGACTCAACTTACCCTTCCCAAGTGAGTGCAGCCTTGTCGAAGGATCTTGGTCGAACCATCGTTGTCGTCTCCTCTAAGTCAGGCTCAACCGTGGAGACCGATTCGCAGAAGCGTGCATTTGAGGACGCATTTGATCGCGCAGGTATAGATAAGACCGAAAGAATCATAATTGTTACCGACCCAGGATCCCCTATGCAAAAACAAGCCACAGCAGACGGCTACCGTGTTTTTCTTGCAAACCCCAGTGTCGGAGGAAGATTCTCCGCGCTTACAGCTTTTGGAGTTGTTCCATCGATGCTTGCGGGCGTTGACATGAAACCAGTTCTGCTGGATGCGATTACCGCCGCAGAGGTCTTGTGCCGTGATGAACCAGGAAACCCTGGCTTAGTTCTAGGGGCGGCCATGGCCAGAAGCGCATCAAGTGTTGGCATAAAGGACAAAATGGGGATTGTTTCGATTAGTAATCAAATCGTAGGCCTTGGAGATTGGATGGAGCAGCTGATTGCCGAGTCCACGGGAAAGATTGGCCGTGGCGTTCTCCCCGTTGTTCTTGATCGTAACTCCCCTGAACTCAAGACGCTTGCAGATGACTTATTGACAGTGGGACTCGTCGACAAGGTGTCCGAGTGCGATTTTGATGTTGCAGTGTCTGGTTCTCTAGGCAGCCAACTTCTTCTATGGGAGGTAGCAACAGTTGTCGCAGCAAAGCTACTTGGAGTGAATCCATTCGATCAGCCAGATGTTGAGTCCGCAAAGGTTGCGTCCCGTGCTTTCTTGGAGAACAAATCAGCTAACCAAAGTTCCCTGTTTACAGAATCTGGAATTGAAGTGTTTGCAAGAAACTTGGAGTTAGGACCTAGCTCAACACTCCGCGAGGCACTTCGCTTGTTCTTAGATTCGGCAGACAAAGACAGTTACTTCGCCATACATGCCTATCTCGACCGTAATCGCGATGTTGCCTCTGAGAAACTTCGAGTCGTGATTGCGGGAATTTCAGCTAGGCCAACGACTTTTGGTTGGGGTCCTAGGTTTCTGCACTCCACCGGTCAGTACCACAAGGGAGGTCCCGCGCAAGGAGTTTTCTTGCAGCTAATAGGCACGGAGGAAGAGGACATTCCGGTTCCTGGACGTGATTTTGGTTTTGCTGAACTTATGAACTCCCAAGCAGTTGGAGATGCGAACGTCTTGTCGTCGGCGGGAAGGCCAGTTCTAACTCTCCGCTTCGCTGATAAAGAAAACGCCCTGGCTCTAATCCAAAAGCTTATTGAAGCTAACTAATCTTTCGGGATTACTTCTTCTTAGCGACCTTTGATGCGCTCTTTTTAACAACAGTCTTCTTTGCAGTTGCCTTTGCCTTCGGTGCTGCTTTTGCAGCTTTTCTAACAACCTTGGCTGGAGCTGATTTCTTGGCAGCAGGTTTTTTTGCAACTGGCTTCTTGGCAACGGGTTTGGCAGCTTTCTTGGCCACAGCCTTTACTGCCTTTGCAGGCTTAACCGGTTTGACCGGTTTGACGGCCTTTGCTGCTTTAGCTTTTTCAGCTGCCATCTTTGCTGCCAGAGCTTTGGCTGCTGCTGTTCGGGCAGCTTCTTCCTTGAGCTGCTTCTTTGCAGCTTCGGCAAGTTTCGCCCTTCGGTCCTTGATTGAAGAAAGTGCCTCGTCAAGAAGTGCTTTTGCCTCATCTGAAGTCCGGCGTTCTTTGACGTAAGCCAAGTGAGTTTTGTATGGCTCGTGTTTCAAGATCTCTGGCGGGTTCTTTTTGTCTTGTCCAGCAGGGAGGCCACAGTTCGGACAGTCAATCATGTCGGGTATTTCAGCTGGGTCAACATGAGCTGCAAACTGGGGACTCTGAGTGTGCCCGTTGATGCAGTAGTAGTGGCGCTCAACTCTTTCGGACTTAAATCCGCGGTATTGCTCCCCCATTGGACCCGCACCAACACGCGATCCTCTTATTGCTGACCCTCCGCTTGACAAAATTCCCCCTAGAACCCAAACCTGGTGAACAGACCAAGTGCAATGACTGAACCAACCCAAACAAGGCCCAATATGATGGTGATGCGATTCAGGTTTCTCTCAGCTACACCGGAAGAGGAAACATTAGTAGTGACTCCACCACCGAACATGTCTGAAAGTCCGCCACCTCTGCCTTTGTGGAGCAAAATCATGAGAATAAGCAGCAAGCTGGTGATTGCTAGAAGCACCTGAAGCGCGATTTGGATTGCAGCCATGGGTTTACCTGTTCTTTATAAGTACTAGAAGATTATAAGGTGACATGCTTCTGGAAGCGGCAAATACCGGTGAACTCATCAACCACCAGGCTTGCTCCCCCAACCAAAACCCCATCAACCTCTGGGGATGCAAGGAATCCAGCGACATTAGCGCTCTTCACTGATCCGCCATACAAGATCCGGGTCTGCTCCGCGGTCTCGGTAGAAACCAGGTCACCGATGGTCTGGCGCAGTTTCTTTGCGACCTCTGCGGCCTGCTCGCTCGTGGCTACTTTCCCGGTGCCGATAGCCCAAACCGGTTCATATGCGACTACGAAATCACCGATTTCCTTGTGACCTTCTAGGGCCTTGGTCAGTTGCCTAACCGGAACTGCAGCTGCGCCTTCCGTTTCCAATTCTTCGAGAGTCTCTCCAACGCAGATAACCGGAACAAGCTTGTTCTTAAAGCATGCTGCTACCTTGTCGCGCACTAGCTCATCGTCTTCGTTGTGATGCTGGCGTCTTTCCGAGTGGCCTACCAGCACGTATTCGACATTTAGCTTCTTGAGAAATGCGCCAGCAACCTCACCGGTGTACGCACCAAATTCATGCTTCGAAACATCCTGGGCACCTAGGCGAAGTTGAAGCTTGTCAGCATCCAAGAGCGTCTGAACTGTTCGCAGATCAGTAAAAGGTGGAAAAACGGCAACTTCGACCTTTTCGTAGTCGTGATCAACATCTTTTAGAGTCCATGCGATTTTTTGAACTAGGGCAATAGCCTGCTGGTGGTCGAGGTTCATCTTCCAGTTACCAGCAATCAGCGGCTTACGATCGCTCATGCGAGAACCTCCAGACCTGGAAGGGATTTTCCTTCCAAATACTCAAGACTAGCTCCACCACCGGTTGAGATGTGTCCAAACGCACTGTCCTCGAATCCAAGGGCCCTAACTGCGGCAGCCGAATCCCCTCCTCCAACAACTCCAAGACCCTGAACCTTTGTGAGGGCCTCGGCTATGGATCTGGTCCCAGCGCTAAAGCTTTCGAACTCGAATACCCCCATGGGTCCGTTCCAGAAGCAAAGTTTTGAAGTAGATATGATCTCTGCGAAAACAACCGCTGATACCGGACCAATGTCAAGCCCGATTCCGCTAGCACCGAAAGAGGTTTGCTCGAGTTCGTCCATTTGAGCTACAAGATGTTCCGCATCCGCAGCAAATTTACTTGCCATAACGATGTCAGTTGGTAGCACGATGTTCACCCCGAGTGACTTGGCCTGTTCAAGATAGCTCCTGACGGTGTCCATTTGAGACTCTTCGAGCAAGCTCTTGCCGACTTTGTGGCCAAGAGCGGCAAGGAAGGTAAAGACCATTCCACCACCAATCAACAAGTTATCCACCCTTGGTAGCAACGCTGAGATAACGCCCAATTTGTCTGAGACTTTAGATCCACCAAGAACAACTGTGTATGGATGTGAGTCGCTTCTGACCAGCTGTTCAAGAACAGAAAGTTCCTTTTCAACTAGATAGCCAGCCGCAGAAGGAAGGAGGCTTGCAACCTCATAAACACTCGCCTGCTTTCTATGAAGAACACCAAAACCATCACCGACATACACGTCTGCAAGCTCGGCAAGTTCTGTCGCAAATTCGTGGCGCTCAGCCTCAGAATCACTAGTTTCGGCCGAATGAAACCGAAGATTCTCTAGAAGTAGCACTTCCCTATTCACAAGTCTTGAAACTTGATCTTTCGCCTCATTGCCAACGCAATCTGCTGAAAACGACACGGGCTGGCCGAGAAGTTCAGAAAGTCTCTTGGATACTGGGTGTAGAGAATACTTCTCTACTCTGGCACCGTCTGGCCTTCCAAGGTGCGAGCAGATGATGACTTTTGCTCCCTGCTCGATTAGATACTTGATGGTCGGTAGCGAGGCTCGGATTCTTCCGTCGTCGCTGATAGCACCGTTTTCTATCGGAACATTCAGGTCACAACGAAGCAGTACCCGCTTTGATTCAAGCTGCCCAAGGGAAGATAGAGTTCTCAAAATCTAGAGTTTGTTCGCAACCAAAACAGTAAGGTCAACAAGTCTGTTTGAGTAACCCCACTCGTTGTCATACCAGGCGCTTATCTTCACAGTGTTGTCAATTACCTTCACAAGGCCTGCGTCAAAAATCGAGGAATGTGGATCGGTGACGATGTCTGAAGAGACGATCTCATCTTCGGTATAAAGAAGAATTCCCTTCAGAGGTCCCGCCGCTGCCTTCTTGTAAGCAGCCTTTATCTCTTCGATTGTTACCTTCTTGGCAGATACCAGTGTCAAGTCAGTAATCGAACCTGTTGGAACTGGAACACGAAGCGCAAAGCCATCAAGTTTGCCCTTTAGCTCTGGAAGCACGATACCGATGGCCTTCGCTGCACCGGTTGATGATGGAACGATGTTTATTGCGGCAGCTCGTGCGCGGCGCAGGTCGCCGTGCGGACCATCCTGCAGGTTCTGATCGGCTGTATACGCATGGATTGTGGTCATCAGACCATTGACAATCCCAAACTCATCGTTAAACACCTTTGCCAGAGGAGCAAGACAGTTGGTTGTGCAGGAAGCGTTAGAGATGATGTGATGCTTTGCTGGATCGTAGATATGCTCGTTAACACCAATAACGAAGGTTGCATCTTCACCGGTGGCCGGTGCCGAGATAAGAACCTTTTTTGCTCCAGCCTCGATGTGCTTGACGGCGTCCTTGGCATCTGTAAAGCGACCGGTTGATTCGATAACGATGTCAACACCGAGATCCCCCCAACCAAGGTTTGCAGGGTCTTTTTCAGCTAAAACTTTGATTTTGTAGTCGCCAACGAGAATGTGCTGACCCTCGACTCGAACATCTTCGTTTAGGCGACCTGTTACCGAGTCATATTTAAGTAGATGAGCGAGGGCTTTCGGATCCGATAGATCATTTACAGCGACGATCTCAAGATCGGTACCTTTAGCTAGTTCTGCTCTAAGGTAATTGCGACCGATTCTTCCAAAGCCATTAATGCCAACTTTTGTAGTCAAGATGTTCCATTTCGCTTGGCGCCAGAGGCGCGATTTTCAACAGGAAATCCACGCAGCCTCGGGTGGAATTATCAGACTAGCAGTAAGCCCTTTGTTTGTCCGCGAGCTGCCTCAAAACGAGCCTGTACGTCCGGCCAAGACACTATGTTCCAGAATGCAGCAACGTAATCAGCCTTAACGTTTTGGTAGTCCAGGTAGAAGGCGTGCTCCCACATATCCAGCATCAAAAGCGGAATTGTGGCGGGGGCAAGGTTTCCCTGGTGGTCGTAGAGCTGCTCAATGATTAGCTTTTGGCCAAGAATGTCCCAGGCGAGAATTGACCATCCAGAACCCTGAATGCCAAGTGCGGATGCGGTGAAGTGGGCTCGAAAGCCGTCGTAACTTCCGAAGAACTCGTCGATAGCTGCTGCCATTTCACCGGTTGGCTTGTCCCCACCATCGGGGCTCAGGTTTCTCCAGAAAACAGTGTGGTTCACGTGACCTGCGAGGTTGAACGCAAGGTCCTTCTGTAGCTTGTTAACCCAGGTCAAGTCGTTCTTGTCGCGAGCTTCTGCTAACAGATCTAGAGCGCTGTTTGCTCCGTTGACGTAGGCAAGATGATGCTTATCGTGATGCAATTCCATGATGCGACCCGAAATGTTTGGCTCTAGTGCGCCGTAGTCGTAACCGAGGTCTGGAAGTGTGTACTTGCCCATTTACTGTCCTATTCTTCGATAGTTCTATTATGCGTTATGAAATCTCCACTAGTCGTTTTCTAGCTCATCTGGCAAAAATGCGTCCGTGCCATCAATGCCAAGCTCCTCGGCTCGCTTGTCAGCCATGGACAACAGTCGCCTAATCCTTCCAGCTACCGCATCCTTAGTCATAGGAGGATTTGCAAGTCTCCCAAGTTCATCAAGGCTTGCCTGCTTGTGCTTGAGACGAAGCTCCCCTGCATACTTCAAATGCTTAGGAATGTCATCTCCAAGAATCTCAAGGGCTCGTCCAACTCTGGCGCCTGCTGCAACGGCAGCTTGGGCGGAGCGACGAAGGTTTGCGTCATCGAAGTTAGCAAGCCTGTTAGCAGTGGCCCTAACTTCGCGACGCAGTCTCAGCTCTTCCCATTTCAGTAGCTGACCATGAGCGCCCATCTGAGTAAGCATGGCTGAAATAGCATCGCCGTCTCTGATTACTACTCGGAACATGCCTCGCACCTCACGAGGCTTAGCGACGATTCCCAATCTTCTTGCGACACCGACAAGTGCCATGGCAACTTCGTTTCCAGGAGCTGTCACCTCTAGTGCGGCGGACCTGCCTGGATCAGTTAGCGAACCGTGAGCTAGGAAAGCTCCGCGCCAAACAGCCTGAGCTTCACCTATCGAACCTGCTACAAGAGTTGCTGGAAGTCCCCTAGCTGGCCGACCGCGACTATCTACTAGTCCCGTTTGTCTGGCAAGGGTGTCGCCTTGACCCAAAACACGTATTTGGTATCTACTGGTTTTTCTGATTCCACCAGCAGAAATTACTGATAGCTCGCTTTCACAGCCAAAAAGTTCGGTGAGATCCTTTCTTACTCGCCTGGCAACCTGCGCGGAGTCAAGCTCAACCTCGATTACGACCTTGCCTGATACCAGATGTAACCCGCCTGCTAGTCGAAGGATGGTGGCTAACTCAGCAGCACGAACAGCGCTTTTTGGAACATCGATTCTTGCTAACTCGTCCTTTATGTCGGCTGTAAGCGCCATTTACTACTCCTTGCCCAAGTCACGATGTCTGACCGTGACGGCGATGTCTTTGTTTCCCTGTAAAGCCTTACCCAGTTCAGTTGCAACAGCCACGGATCGATGCTTGCCGCCGGTACAACCAATCGCGATAGTTGCATAGTGCTTGTTCTCGCGATCATATCCAGCTAGAACCGGCGCAAGGGATTTCACGTAGCTTGTCACAAACTCCCTAGCACCCTCCTGCGATAGGACGTAATCGCTTACCTGCTGATCAAGGCCTGTGTAAGGGCGAAGCTCTTCATTCCAAAAAGGGTTTGGGATGAATCGAACGTCAGCAACATTATCTGCGTCCGCTGGAATGCCGTATTTGAAACCAAAGCTCACGATAGTAAGTAGTAGCTTGCTGGTGGCCTCTAGAGAGAAATGCTCTGCGGTCTTTGTCGAGAGCTGATGAACGTTTAGATCAGAAGTGTCGATAACTACGTCAGCGGATTCACGAAGTGGAAGGAGCCTTCTTCGCTCCTCGGCGATACCATCGAGAATTGTTCCAGTGCCCTGCAGGGGATGCGGTCGTCTTACCGATTCAAACCTTTTTACAAGTGTTCCGTCATTAGCTTCAAGGAATGCAACCCTTACGCTTATGCTTTTCCCCTCCAGAAGGGCTATGTTCTCCTCAAGCTCTGTAAAGAACTCTCCACCTCGCACATCGATAATCACGGCAAGTCTTGGAACGGGTGTTTTTGTGTTTGAGAAAAGATCAGTTATTGGGCCCAGCATGATTGGGGGTAGATTGTCCACCACGTACCAGCCAAGGTCTTCAAGAGCGTTACCCACTGTCGAGCGTCCTGCCCCCGACATGCCTGTCACAACCAGCAGCTCGTGCCTTAGATTTTCAACCATTGCACCCTTTCGGGTCACAAGTCTAATGAAATTCCGACACGCCCGAGTGCGTTATTGCTCGAGCTTTAGTTGCTCCAGAATTTGGCTAGCGAGCTCTTTTCCGATCCCTGCAACATCGGAAATCTCATCCAAAGTGGCAATCCGGAGGCGTTTTGCTGAGCCAAATCGCTTTAAAAGTGCCATCACTCGCTTCTCCCCAAGCCCTGGTATCTCAAGTAGCGAAGAGGAGATGGCGCTAGATCGCTTTCGCCTTGAACCGGTTAGCGCGAATCTATGAGACTCATCTCGAAGCCGCTGCAACAAGAAGAGTTCTTCGGATGCTCTTGGCAAGATAATCGGGTTCTCGTTTCCTGGCAGCCAAACCTCTTCTAGTCGCTTTGCTAAACCGCAAACAGCTAGCCCTGTTACACCACTAGCTTCAATTGCACGAGCTGCTGCATTCACTT
>JAIOXP010000032.1:0-12287 GCA_021741705.1 Rhodoluna sp.
GCGGTTATAAACAGTGGTTAGACTATGTGAGGAACGCGGGAGTGGCGAAATTGGCAGACGCACTGGATTTAGGTTCCAGCGTTCGAAAGGACGTGTGGGTTCAAGTCCCACCTTCCGCACCAAAAGCAAAAAGACTCGCAAAATAGCGAGTCTTTTTCTGTTTTGTTGGGGCTAAAGGCTCTTTTGCATCAAGATCACACCAAGCCAGCGATTGAACTTGTTCCCCACTCCAGGCAGCTGGCCGACTTTCTTGAATCCAAACTGCTTGTGCATCCGTATAGAGGTATCGGCTTCACTGTCCGATATAACGGCAACTACTTCTTTGATCCCAGCTTCCTTACCTAAGCGCAACAGCTCAGAAAGAAGGCTTGGGCCAATGCCTTGCCCTACGGCAGTGTGCTTTAGATAAATAGTGTTCTCAACAGTTCTGCGATATGCCGACTTTTGACGCCACGGGGCAAGATAAGCAAATCCAAGCAACTCCCCTGAATCTGAGGTTGCAACTATAAAGGGCAAATTCAGATCCTTTAGATGTCTCAACTTCTCTTCCCAAAAAGATGGATCCATGGGTTGATCATCAAAAGTGATAACTGTGCCGTTTATGTAAAAGTTGTAGATTTCGCAAATCGCCGAGCAATCCACAGCCGAAGCTTCACGAATGTTCGCAGAAGACGTCAAAGAGGCTTTACGCCTGGAACTAAAAAAGCCACCCATAAATTTCTTTGCCATCACTTTCCCTAACAAGACCAATCTATTGGTTCTTGACCTTGGTTGCTAAGGGCTTGATTCACGCGAGAGTAAATCCTCGAACCAAAAAAACCGCGATGTGCGGAGAGCGGACTGGGATGTGGCGCGTAAACAACCTCACCAAACTTAACAAGATCAGCTAACTTCTTGGCCTCTAGCCCCAAGCTCAAGCAAACCAACTTGCCGGCTCGCGCTTGGTCAAGTGCAGTGATAGCAACTTCAGTAAATTCGCGCCAAATTTTTTGGTGCGCTCCAGAAGTGCCAACCACGGTTGTCAATGCGGAATTCAAAAGCATTACTCCCTGGTCGCTCCACTTGGCCATGTCAGCTCTTGCGGAAACTCCAGGTAGATCGCTTTCAAGTTCCTTCATCAGATTCTTCAAGCTCTGCGGGGTCTTGGTCCCTGGCGCATTCGCAAAAGCTAGGCCGCAAGCCATGCCTTGAGTTGGGTAAGGATCTTGTCCAAGCAATAGCACTCGCACTTTTGCAATCGGCAATTCAAAAGCTCGCATGACCTGATTGGGATTGGGAGTGAGATTCTGAAACTTCGATAGCTCTTGCTCAATTCGATCAAGTAGGTCCTTACTTGGCTCAAGTAGGCGCTGCCAAGACTGATCCATTGCTTCAAAGAACATGTATAAATGCTAGGGCTCTAGTGGCACAATAAAACCATGACCCAAGACGTGCTAGCCCAAGCCCAAGCCATGCTTCCAGAGTTGCAGGCGCTAAGAAGAAAACTGCACACCATTCCAGAATTCGGCCTTGAGTTACCAAACACGCTAAAAGTTATCCTCGAGCAAATCGATGGGCTCGGAGCAATAAAGACCAGCAAGCAAATTAGCTCTGCTGTTTTACACATCAAAGGCTCCCAGCCTGGCCCAACTGTTTTGCTTCGTGCGGACATGGACGCCCTAGCCGTGATTGAAGACACTGGTTTGGAATACGCCTCCACGAATGGTTACATGCATGCTTGTGGTCACGATCTACACATGGCAATGGGCGTTGGTGCCGCAAAGATTCTTGCTTCGAGAAAAGATCAGCTAAAAGGCGATGTTGTTTTCTTTTTTCAACCTGGCGAGGAAGGACACCACGGAGCAGATGTGATGCTCGAACAAGGCGATCACATGGTTTCCGGTAGTAAGCCAATTCGCGCCTACGGCCTCCACGTTTTTAGTTCCTACCCACTTGGCATGATGGGATCTAAAGCAGGTCCGCTAATGGCCTCTGCTGGAGATTTGTTTGTCACAGTTACTGGAAGTGGCGGCCACGGATCAATGCCTTGGTTATCCAAAGATCCAATAAGTGTTTTGAACGAAATCATGTCAGCTCTTCAAACCATGGTGACCAAGCGCTTCAACGCATTCGATCCGGTGATTGTGAACATCGGTTGGGTTAGCGCTGGAGACCAAGCAACCACAAACGTAATTCCAGAATCCGCTTCTTTTGGTGCAACGGTCCGAGTGTTCTCCGAGGAAAACGCTGCGAAACTTAAGACTTTCACCAAAGAGCTAGCCGAATCCATTGCCAAAGGTTTTGGACTTACCGCAACCGTGGAGTTCACCAGAGCAACCAAGGTTCTGATGAACAACCCAGATGCCATCAAGTCGGTTGAAGAAGTCACGGCGCGCATGTTTGGGCCAGGAAGGTATATCAACCTTCCTACTCCAATCGCTGGTGGTGAGGACTTCGCATCAATAGTTCACGAGATACCGGGAGCCTTCGTATTTATGGGTGCCGCACCTGTCGGGGTGAATCCGGCAACCGCTGCCACCAACCACTCCAACAAAGCCGTCTTTGACGATGCAGTTTTGGCAGATGGCGCGGCATTGCTCGCAGAGCTAGCTATCGACGCACTTCGCTAGTTGCTAAATCGGTTTTCTTCAATAACTGAGTATTGGCCCATATAAGAAGCGCAACGAGCAGCAAGTTTCTAACGGTAAGTAGCCCAAGCGGCATGGTTTCGAGACCGAGTAGTTCGATATAGAACACGGGATAAACGAGCTGAGTTAACAACAAAATTGCCGCTCCCATAGCCAGTGCAACTTTAGATTTGTTGATGCCGTAATAAACCAGCGCCACCAGTGGCACTGCCAGCCAGATCATGAACTGCGGGGATCCAACCTTGTTGAAAACAATCAAATCCAAAACGCCAGTTAGAGCAGCCAAGGCAAAAACCTGAGTGCGATTTCGTCCTGCCCGCACAGCCCGAATTGCTAACAACACTGTGATCGCCAAAGCGATAAACACTAGGTAATTCGAAACCGCTGCAAGCTCCTGCACTAAAGGTCCTGAAACCTGGTTGGTTAGAATACTGTCATCAAAAAATATATTTGCCGATCCAAATTTTGCTAACCACATCCATGGCGTGGCCATTACCGACTCAATTTGTATTCCACGCTCCTGCTGCTGCAGCACGAAGCCAAAAACTTTTGTGCCACCGGCTATTAGCCCAATCCCAATGATGCTGGCACAAATAATGGTTGCAACAATAATTGCTTGAACTCTTTTCTTGAAAACTGCGATCATGGCCGCAAATAATGCAACCGGCCATATCTTTATCCAGCCAGCAATGGTAAATAGTGCGGCCGCTATCCCCGTGGCATTTCTGTTTATAGCCACCAAGCCAAGAATTGCCAGAGCTGCACTCACTGAATCAATTCTTGAAACGGCTACGGGTCCCAAAAACAACAGTGCTGATAAAAATGCCCAGCTGGCGCAGGTTCCAGAAAATAGCCCAACGTTTCTTTCTCGACGAACCAAAAACAAAACAGCTGCTGTGTTTAGCACAAAAACCACAGCCAACCAGGAAACTTCGTAGCTACCTATGTTGAGTGCACCAGCAATCCAAATTGGAACAAAAGCTAGAGCTGGATAAACCCATTCGGTTACTAAGCCATAGACCCCAGTGCCGTTTTCAACTTGGTAGGCCCAATAGTCATAGAGACTCAGGTCGCCAAACGAGATGGCGTCCGGAAACAACTTGCTGGCAGTGAGTGCCCAAAGGTGCGCCAGAAAAGAGGCAGCCACCAATGAACTAGTTCTAATAATTGCGAGCTGATTCGCGCTGGTTCCCATGCCTGACAGGCTATCTAAGATAGGTGTAGTTGGCCTAAGGCCTATGAAGGGGCACCATGACAAGTCTGCAGAAGGCACGGTTTGCAGTCTTTGCCTACTTCACGATTGCTGGATCAGCGATGACCTTCTGGGCTGTGCACATTCCATATGTTGAAAACAAGTTGGATATCCCTCACTCGACTATTGGCGCATTGCTTCTTGTTCTCGGCGCCGGGGCTTTGTCGGCCAGCGTGATCGTTGGGCAGTTTATCGATCGAGTTGGTTCCAGAACTGCTACTTTCACCGCCGCTGTGTTTATGGCAGTAATGCTCTTCTTTCCAGGATTTGCTACCAATGAGATTTTTCTGGGGCTCTCACTTTTTGGTTTGGGCTTTGGTATTGGCGCGACTGATATTTCGATGAACGCACACGCCGTCGAAGTTGAAAAAGCTTATGGAAGACCAATTTTCTCTGCATTTCACGCGATGTGGTCTTTCGGTGGCCTTATTGGCGCCACGCTAGGTGGGCTCGCTCTGGCAAACAACTTTGAAATGCCAGTGACTCTTGCAATCGCTGGAGTAGCGACACTGATTGTTGCCGTTTCAATGCGTGGCTGGTTGCTACCTGATCAGCCGAATCAACAGCGTGCCAATAAATCCAATCACATGGATAAGAAAGCGAAGAAGCAAGAACTTAAAATTGCAACCACACAAAACCGAAAAGTTCTTGGATATGTTCTCTTCCTTGGGGCAATGGCTGGTGCAGCTGCCATTGCGGAAGGAACTGGTGTTGACTGGTCTGCGCTGCACCACGCAAGAATTCTAGGAACTACAGAAGCCTTCGCCTCTCTTGCTCTTGCGGTTTTTGCTGGCGCAATGGGAATTACCAGACTTGTCATTGACAAGTTGGTCGCGATTCGCGGTCGTATTTTTGTCATTCGCTATGGATCGCTGGTTTCTGCAGTTGGAACTAGCCTTGTCGTGATTTCTACCTCATCTCCGGTTGCACTTTTGGGATGGCTAATTGCGGGAGTTGGTATCGCGGGTGTTGTACCGCAGCTATTTGCTTACTCTGCCGAAGTTGGAGAGGAATCTCACGCTGGAAGGAACATGGCCAAGGTGGTTGGAATCGCCTACGCGGGAATTCTTTCGGGGCCAGCCATCATTGGGTTTTTGACACTCGTTGTCCCACTCAACATTGCCCTTGGGCTTGGTGTAGCACTGGGCCTCTTTACCGCGCTGGGTACGCTGTTGATTGAAAGAAGGAACGTAAGTGCCAAAGCTCTTTGAATCAATCAAGCTTCGTGACCTAGATGTCAAAAACCGCATCTGGATTTCCCCGATGTGCCAGTACTCCTGCGAGAACAAAGATGGGGTTCCTGGCAGTTGGCACCAAGTGCATCTGGTTTCAAGAGCAATAGGTGGCGCCGGTCTGATAATCGTCGAAGCATCTGGAGTAACCCCCGAAGGAAGAATCACTCCTTGGTGCACCGGAATCTGGAACGACGAGCAAGCGAAAGCTTGGAAGAAGATAGTTGATCTAGCTCACAGCCATGGAGCCAAGATGGCTATGCAGTTAGCGCACGCTGGACGCAAGGCATCTAACCATCGTGAAGCCTCCGGTGTTGGATCAATCTCACTAGCCGAGGGCGGTTGGGAAACTGTTTCTTCAACTAATCAAGCCTTCGGAGATTACGCTGCTCCAAGAAAACTTAGTGTTGCAGAAATTGGAAACCTAGTTGAGGACTTTGGGCAGGCAGCTAAGCGTTCGGTAGAAGCAGGTTTTGATGCCGTAGAAATTCACGGTGCGCACGGCTACCTCTTGCATCAATTTCTATCCCCGCTAAGTAACGACCGTGATGATCAATACGGTGGGTCGCTAGAAAATCGTGCACGCATGCTAATGAAGGTGATCGCCTCAATCAGAAACTCAGTTCCCGAAACCATGCCAGTTTTCCTGAGGCTCTCAGCAACCGACTACGCCGAGGGTGGCTGGGACCAAGAGCAAACTGCAACGGTGTCTGGTTGGGCAACAAAAGCAGGAGTAGACCTAATTGATGTTTCCAGTGGCGGAATCGTTACTGGTGTAAAGATTCCATCGGGACCTGGTTACCAGGTGCCACTAGCTGAGTATGTTGCAGATCGAATTTCAGAGCCAGTCAGCGCAGTAGGTCAGATCACAGATGCTCACCAAGCCGAAGAGATTTTGCAATCAGGAAAAGTTGATGTGATTTTGATTGCTAGAGCCTCCCTGAGAGACCCATACTGGCCACTTAGAGCAGCAGCCGAATTAGGCGCTGCAGTGCAGTGGCCAGAGCAGTATTCCAGAGGTAAGTGGCCGGCCTAGGCCAAAGCTACCCCTTCCCACCGCCTCGTCCCGAAAGCTATTGAGAGCGTAAGATATAGCTGTCATTCAAGCCAACAAAAATAGGGAGTTATTTCTGTGTCCGGTGAAGGATTGCAAGACGACTACGGAGCAAACTCGTGGTTAGTCGACGAAATGTACCAAAAATATCGTCAAAATCCTGACTCTGTAGACAAAGAATGGTGGCCCATTCTTGAAAACTACAAACCCTCCGAAGGCTCAGCTTCCCCGGTAGCTCAAAGTGCCTCCGCGCCGGTAGCAACTCCCCCTCAAGTTTCTGACGCTACATCCTCCATTCCAGTAGTTGCAAAGACCACTCGCATCGAGGCGAAGCCTCAGCCAATCCCCGCTCAAGCTCCTGTTACCGAGTCAATAAAAATCGTTGCCGAAGGCTCGGCCGATCAGGAGCAAGATTTAGTTTCACCACTAAAAGGCATGGCAAAAACTATCGCCACCAACATGGATCTCTCGCTTCAGATTCCAACCGCGACAAGCGTTAGAACTTTGCCTGCAAAGCTGATGATTGACAACCGACTGGTTATCAACTCTCACCTTTCTCGCACCAGGGGTGGAAAGATTTCCTTCACCCACATAATCGGTTTTGCAATAATCCAGGCGCTCAAGAAGTTCCCTTCCCAGAATGTTTACTACGACATTGTGGACGAAAAGCCTGTTGTGGTTCAGCCAGCAAATGTGAATTTTGGTTTAGCGATCGACATTCCAAAGCCAGATGGAACTAGAGCGCTGTTAGTTCCAAACATCAAGCGTGCACAGCGTTTGAACTTTGCTGAGTTCCTAATCGCTTACGAAGACCTTGTTACCCGCGCACGGTTGAACACGTTGACTGCTGGAGATTTCCAGGGAACGACCATTTCCCTGACTAACCCAGGTGGTATTGGTACCGTGCATTCGGTCCCGAGGCTCACCAAGAATCAAGGTTGCATCGTTGGTGCTGGAGCACTCGATTACCCGGCAGAATTCCAGGGCATGAGCGATGCTCAACTTGCAAAGATTGGAATTAGCAAAACAATCACACTTACCTCCACATACGATCACCGTGTAATCCAAGGTGCTGGCAGCGGAGAGTTCCTAAAAATAGTTCACGGATTGTTGCTGGGCGAAGAAGGTTTTTACGACCAGATCTTCGCTGACCTTCGTATTCCTTACGAACCTGTTCGTTGGGTTTCTGATTTTGAACGAGATGGTCTAGATGATCGTGAAAAAGCTACCCGAATCCAAGAACTTATAAACGCCTATCGGGTGCGTGGCCACCTGATGGCGGACACCGACCCACTGGAATACCGCCAGCGCACTCACCCTGACCTCGATGTTCTAAACCACGGTCTAAGCCTTTGGGATCTCGACCGAACCTTTAGAACTGCAGGTTTTAGTGGCCAGCAGAAGGCGCAGTTTCGAGACATCCTCAAGATCCTTCGTGATTCCTACTGCCGCACAGTCGGTGTTGAATACATGCACATCCAAGACCCTGCTCAGCGCAAGTGGTTCCAGGAGAAACTAGAAACTTCCTACGCCAAACCAACCCGTGAAGAGCAGCTTCGAATTCTAAGCAAGCTAAATGAAGCTGAAGCCTTTGAAACTTTCCTTCAAACCAAATTTGTTGGACAAAAGCGCTTCAGCCTCGAAGGTGGCGAGAGCACAATCGCTGCGTTAGATGAGATTCTCCAGTCAGCTGCTAACGCTGCAATCGATGAAGTCTGCATTGGTATGGCTCACCGCGGTCGTTTGAACGTTCTAACTAACATCGCTGGAAAAACTTACGGCCAGGTCTTCAAAGAGTTTGAAGGAAACACTGACACCAAAACCGTTCAAGGTTCGGGCGATGTTAAATATCACTTGGGTACCGAAGGTGTTTTCGAAAGCTTAGAAGGCAACAAGGTGAAAGTCTCTCTTGCTGCAAACCCTTCTCACCTCGAGGCCGTGAATCCAGTTCTTGAAGGTGTGGTTCGCGCCAAGCTAGATAGGCTCAACGCCATTCCAACAGGAGAGTTCCCGGTTATTCCAGTATTGATTCACGGTGACGCAGCATTTGCTGGACAAGGTGTTGTTCCTGAAACTTTGAATATGGCACAGCTTCGCGGATACAAAACAGGTGGAACCATTCACTTGGTTATCAACAACCAAGTTGGTTTCACCACTCCTCCTTCAGAGTCAAGATCCACTGTTTACTCGACCGACTCAGCGAAAGCTATTCAGGCTCCGATTTTCCACGTCAACGGTGACGACCCGGAAGCTGTCGTGAGAATAGCGAAACTTGCTTTTGAATACCGCATGGAATTCAAAAACGATGTCGTAATTGACCTAATCTGCTACCGCCGCAGAGGACACAACGAGGGTGACGATCCTTCGATGACTCAGCCTCTGATGTACAACCTGATTGAAGCCAAGCGCTCGGTAAGAACCTTGTACCTTGAATCTTTGGTTGGTCGCGGTGACCTTACTCAGGGCGAATTCGAGGCCGCAAACTCAGACTTCCAGCAGCGTCTCGAGCAGGCTTTTGTCGATGTCCACGAGGCCATGGCAGCTCCAATCGAATTGATCCCAAGAAGAGTTGGTATCGGAACAACCGCTAGCGACGCCCCAGAACTTCTAAAGGCCACAGCTGTAGGCAAAGATGTTGTTGAGCTCATTGGAAATGCTCACAACAACACCCCTCCGGGCTTTACAGTTCACCCCAAACTTCAGCAGCTATTGACCAAGCGAGTAGAGATGAGCCGCGAAGGCGGTATCGACTGGGGCTTTGGAGAATTGCTGGCACTTGGCTCTCTGGTTATGGAAGGCGTGCCGGTACGAATGGCAGGTCAAGACACCAGGCGAGGAACTTTCGTGCAGCGTCACGCGGTTTTCCACGACCGCGTCAACGGACAGGAATGGATTCCACTTCGTAACTTGATGCAGGGTCAGGCAAAGTTTTGGATTTACGATTCTTTGTTGAGCGAATACGCTGCGATGGGCTTTGAGTATGGTTACTCGATTGAAAACAAAGAAGCACTTGTGCTTTGGGAGGCTCAGTTTGGAGACTTCGTAAATGGAGCTCAAACTATCGTGGATGAATTCATTTCTTCTGCTGAGCAAAAATGGAATCAGCAATCAAGCTTAGTTTTGTTATTGCCCCACGGATACGAGGGCCAAGGACCAGATCACTCCTCGGCTCGAATCGAAAGATTCTTGCAGTTGTGTGCGGAAAACAATATGACTGTTGCTCAACCGAGCACTCCAGCTTCGCACTTCCACCTGCTTCGCCGTCAGGCTTACACCAGGCCTAGAAGACCACTTATTGTTTTCACACCGAAGTCCATGTTGCGACTAAAGGCTGCTTCATCTGCTGTGCAAGATTTCACTCAAGGCTCTTTCCAGCCGGTTATTCCAGATCAGCAGGGTCTAGATAACGCTGCAGTTCGCAGAGTAATACTTTGCTCCGGCAAGGCTTACTGGGACCTGATGGCTGAGATTGAAAAGCGCGGCGAGAAAAGCATTGCTGTTGTTCGCATCGAACAGCTTTACCCGACTCCAGTTGACGAGATTAAGGCAACTTACGCTCAGTATCCAAATGCGCAGTTGTTCTGGGTTCAGGATGAGCCAGCCAACCAAGGACCTTGGACCTACGTGGGACTGTTCTTGCCTAAATACATGAATGGCCAGGTTGCTACCCTCGTGTCTCGTCCGGCAAGTGCCTCTCCTGCGACCGGTTCAGCCAAGCGTCACGCAGTTGAGCAAGCCGATCTAATTACCAGGGCGCTAGCCTTCTAAAAATGGAAAACACCGAGCGGTTAGACACTCGCATCGTCATTCTTGGCGATGAAACCACAACTGCCATAGGTGATGTCAAAGCCATGGGTTGGGTTGGCCGGGTTATAGCAAGGACCCCAGTAGAAGATCCAATCATCGATATCTATAACGTTCCCTCCCCCGGGGAAACCAGCGCATCACTAGTTGAGCGTTGGAGTCAAGAAGTGCAACGCCGTTTTCGCCCAGAAACCGACAACCGCTTGGTTATCGCGCTTGGTAATTCCGATGCCAGCGAAGGCATTTCAGTTTCGAGATCAAGACTGAACCTTGCAACAGTGGTTGATGAGGCTCGCCGAAGCGATATCTCGGTCTTTGTTGTTGGCCCACCACCAAGTTTCAACAAGGCTCTAAATTACGAAATTGAACACCTAGCCACCGGCTACGAAGATGTCTGCAATAGAAGAGGTGTTCCCTTCGTTGACTTTTTCCACCCATTGGTTGATCACGAGGGATACAACTTAGAGCTCGAAGCATCAGCTAGAAACATGCCTGGGCAAACCGGCTATGGACTGATGGCTTGGCTGGTGCTGAACCGCGGCTGGTACCAGTGGCTAGGACTTGAAGAGGCCGAAGGCTAAGGTTAGTGAAGCGCTGATCAGAGACTTGGGCTGCGGAGGCTGGTTTTCTTTCCCAGACTTTTAATTTAACTACTTTAGTTTCGTTTTCATTCATGTTAACTAGGATTTTGTCTGTGGAAAAGCGAACTTATACTCGAGCCTTGTGGGTGTCTGTAGCTTCAACCGGATTACTTTTTGGGATTGAGCTGATTTTTTCCGGTGGTTTCCCACATGGTGTCCCATGGGGTGTTTTCGTATTTCTAGCCGCTATGTCATTTATAGCTGCATCGTCTGTGTTTGAAGTCTTTAGTCGCAAACCCAGAAACTTTTTTGTTAAATTGGGTTCAACTGTCGTGTGCTTATTTGCAGTTGCTGCATGGATAACGCTCTTTTTAGATCAACTACCTTGCTTCCTTGGTGGTAAAGGCTGTTAGTTATAGTCAGACTGTAAAACAGACTATTCTCAACACCGCAAAAAACCCCACTGCAAAAAGAGTGAGTTTTCTACTTCGTGGAAGCTAGTGAGATTGAATATCCTTAATTCTCGCTAGAACTTTTTCAGCAAGTTTCTTTGGTGGCTCTTCATCACATGAGCGCTGAATCACCTGATTTAAATAAACCTCAAGGTCGTACTCTTCCTCACAGGAATCGCATAGCGCTAAGTGAGTTGTGATGTCTTTTTGCTGATCGGGCAGCAACTCGTTATGCAGATACTCGTGGACCAGTGCTTTGGTCTCTTCACAGTCAAATTCCGCCATTAGTTCTGCTCCGTTTTTTGCGCTTGCTTGTCTGGTGATAAGTATCCCTGCTCGATCGCGTATTCAGCAAGCAGGATACGAAGAAGCTTTTTGCCTCGGTGTAGTCGACTCATTACTGTGCCGACGGGGGTGCCCATGATTTCTGAAATCTCGGAATAGGGCAGGCCATCCACAACGGCGTAGTAAACCACCATGCGAAATTCTTCCGGAATAGCCATAAGGCTGTTTCTAATGATGTCTGCTGGAAGGTGATCGAGTGCTTCCAGTTCGGCTGAGCGTGTGGTGGTAGCGGTAACCGATTCCGCAGCGCCAAGCTGCCAATCTTCCAAATCATCTAGGCCGCCACGAGAGGGGTCCTTTTGCTGCTTGTTGTATTTATTGATGTGGGTGTTGGTCATGATTCGATAGAGCCAGGCTTTTAGGTTGGTGCCTTGCTGATATTGACCCCAGGCCACGAAAGCTTTGGCCATAGCCTCTTGCACTAGATCTTCGGCATCGGAAGGGTTTCTGGTCCAGCGCAATGCTGCACCGTATAGCTGAGGCATAAGAGGTAGTGCCTGCTGCTCAAAGTCTCTGATTTTCAGCTCTGAGTCTGTGTTTTTTGAGCTGGCCATAGCCTCAGAGTCTACCAATTGAGCCTCCTCGCAAAAGCTGGTGCTAACCATGGCCTAGGTCCTTCAGGTTGATAACTGATACTTTTAAAACCAATGACTGACAAAAGCTATTCCCGCCTATGGGCCGCGCCATTGGCGAAATCAGCAATCTCGGCCCAAATCAGCATCCCAGGCTCTAAATCCCTAACTAACCGTGAGTTGGTTCTTTCAGCCTTGGCTTCGGGTCCAAGTGAGATCCTAAACCCCTTAGATTCAAGAGATTCCAACCTGATGATCCAAGCGCTCAAGCAACTGGGCTCAGAAATTGAATCAACTCCGAATTCGCTCCGTATTACACCAAGGCCAATTTCTGGCCCAGCACAGATTGATTGTGGGCTGGCTGGAAC